>NZ_SOGM01000006.1:0-56696 GCF_004403545.1 Cryobacterium sp. TmT2-59
CGGCTGCAGCAGCGCGGCCCGCTCCTGCAGGGCCTGGGCGCGGGCCAGCAGGCGGGCGTTGCGGGCCGTGCGCGGCGCCCGCAGCCGGCCCAGCTTGCCGGCGGCGTCGAGGCTGGAGGCGCCGATCTGGTTGCCCGCGTGCTGGCGGTAGTCCAGCAAAGGGATTTCGAGCAGGTCGACCTCCCCGGTCGCGGCGGCCACGATCGCGAGCCACTCGTCGTGCACCCAGGCGGCCGGGAACGGGCGCGCCTGCTGCACGAGGCCGCGGCGCAGCATCGCCGTGGCGCCGGTGACGATGTTGCGGCACAGCAGCAGGTCGAGGGCGTGCCCCCGATGTTCCGCGGCCTGGTCGGCGGCGGACACCCCCAGGGTGGCGAGCAGGGTGCGGCCCGTCGGCCGGCCGGCCTCGTCGACGAGGCGGGCATCCGTGTGCAGCAGCTGCAGCGGCGGCCGGGACGCGAACTCGGCGGCCAGCAGGGCCAGCCGTTCCGGGGGCCACACGTCGTCCTGGTCGCTGAGGGCGATCAACTCGCCCGTGCACGCGGCGAGCGCCTGCTCGAAGTTCCAGGTGACGCCGAGCGGCGCCGGGTTGCGGATCATGCGCAGCGTCACGGCCTGCCCCGGATGCTCGCCCTGCCAGGCGGCGAAGACGCGCTCCACCTCGGCCGGGGTGTCGTCGGTGGAGCCGTCGTCGGACACGACGATCTCATCGGCGGGCGCGCTCTGGTCCAGGATGCTGCGCAGCTGTTCCTCGATGAATTCGGAGCCGTTGTAGGTGCAGAGCGCCACTGACACGCGGGGCACGGATGCCGCGGGCGCACGCGAGGCGGAACCGGTCGGGCGGGCCATCAGCGTCGCTTCAGACCGACCGAGAGCACCCCGAGGAACAGGCCGGCCATCACCGTCTGCGAGCCCAGCATCATCAGCAGGGCCGAGGGGATGGCCACCCGCACGGTGGCGCCGGCCTCCAGCGCGCCGTAGCCGCCGGCCGCCCAGCCGACCAGCTGGGTCAGGGCGATGCCCAGGCCGATCAGGAAGAGCACGACGCCGAGGATGGCGCCGCTCTCGAGGCTGATGCGTTTCTCGAGTCGCTCGAAGTTGCGGCTGCGCGGGATACGAAACCCCTCGTGCTGGGCGTAGATCTTGGTCAGCAGGGCGAACAGGAAGGCCTGGTAGCCGACCACCGCCAGCGCGGCCAGGTAGATCTGGCTGGCATAGGTGAAGCCCACCTCCCCCACCACGACGGGTCCGAAGCCGAGCAGGATGGTGCCGAGGAAGCCGATCAGGAACGCGACGCTGCCGGGGATCAGGAACAGCCAGCGCGGGCTGAAGATGAGCAGGAAGCGCAGGTGGCGCCAGCCGTCACGCCAGCTGCGCAGGTGGGGCGGCCGGCTGCGGCCGTCTTTCTTGAGGGTGGTGGGCACTTCGCTCACCCGGGACCCGCCCAGGGTGGATTTGACGACCATCTCGCTGGCGAACTCCATCCCCGACGTCTGCAATTTCAGGGCGAGCATGGACTGGCGGTTGAAGCCGCGCAGCCCGCAGTGGAAGTCCTTGATCGGCGAGCGGAACAGGGAGCGCCCGATCCAGGACAGCACCGGGTTGCCGAGGTACTTGTGCAGCGGCGGCATGGCACCGGCTGCGATGCCCCCGCGGAAGCGGTTGCCCATGACCAGTTCGTCGCCCGCGCGGAGCCGCTCGACGAAGCCGTCGAGCTCGCTGAAGTCGTAGCTGTCGTCGGCGTCGCCCATGATCACGTACGTGCCACGGGCGGCCTCGATTCCGCCGATCAGGGCGCTGCCGTAGCCCTTCTCCGCGACGTCCACGACCCGGGCCCCGTGGGCCTCGGAAATCTGCTGCGACCCGTCGGTGCTGCCGTTGTCGGCGATCAGGACCTCGCCGGCGATGCCGCTCCGCCGCAGGTACCCCTGGGCCTTGTCAATGCAGACCGCGAGCGTTTCTGCCTCGTTGAGGCACGGCATCAGGATCGAGAGTTCAATTGTTTCGGTGATTGTCATGCTCGGTGCGAGTCCTGTCATTGTTGGTCTGGCCCCCTCATCGTACAGAATGTGCTGTGTGGACTTAGGACTGGTGGTGTCGACGCTCGGCCGTGTCGAGAGCCTGAAGCGACTCTTTGATTCCCTGTCCGGGCAGCTTTCAGCGGGTGACGCCCTCGTCGTGGTCGCCCAGCGCAACCTGCCCGCGGTGGAGGCACTCGCATCCGCCTACCGCTCGGACAGCATGCGGATCACCGTCACGACGTCGCCGCCCGGGGCGGCCCGCGGCCGGAACGCGGGCGTCGCCGCTCTGCCGGCGGGCCGCGACCTGCTGCTCAATTTTCCCAATGACACCACCTGGTACCCACCCGGCACGCTGCAACGGATGCGGCTCCTCCCCGAGGACTTCCGAGCGGGCGCCCTCACCGTGGTCGACGAGAACGGGCCCAAGTTCGTGCTGCCCGAGCCCGGTGCGACCCTGACCCGGTGGACGGTGTGGAGCGTGATCGAGATGGGCATCCTGATCCGGCGCACCGTGTTCGACCGGCTCGGCGGCTTCGACCCGGAGATCGGCACAGGAGCCCCGACACCCTGGCAGGCCGGGGAGGCCACGGACCTGCTCCTGAAGCTGATCCGCACCGGGCAGCACTCCGGGTTCGCGTGGCAGCCGGCCGCGCTCACCGTGGGCGGGGTCAGCGACCCGAGCGGGCTCAGCAGCGCGGAACGACGGCACAAGCTGCGCGGCTACGGCCGGGGGCTGGGTCGCCTCGTCACCCGCTGGCGGTATCCGCTCTGGTGGCGGTTCGCGTTCCTCGGCGGCGGCCTGTTCTTCGGACTGCGCAATCGCGGGACGAACGCCCTCATCGACGGCTGGTGGGTGTTCCTCGGCCGGCTCGAGGGAATGCTCGGTCACACCCTCGGCGCCGCCGGCACGCTCACCGCGGTGACCCGGTGACGGCCGACCTGCCCTCGCCGCTCCGACTGCGGCGGGCCACCCTGAGCCTGATCACCCTGCTCGGCGGCGTATCCCTGGCCGTCATCCCCGCGGCGACGGTCGCGATCTCGTCCCGGCTGTTCAGCCGGCCGGAGCAGGGCGTGATTGCCGTGGCGGTAATGGTGGCCACCTTCGCCGGCCAGCTGACCTTCGCGGTCGTGCTCGAGTCCCGGCTCAGTTCGGCGGCCACCGAACGCCGGGTGGTGTTCCCGCTCTGGTTGGCCGGTCTGGCATTGGTCGCCGCCTCGGTGATCGCGCTTAACGCGACGAACCCGGTCGTGCTCTGCCTCGGCCTGCCGCTGCTGATCGCCGCCCTGGAAGTCGGGCGGGGCGTCTCGGTCGCCGAGCGTCTGGACCTGCGGGAGATCTGGGCATCCGTCGCGGTGGGGCTCGGCGCCCTCGGCGGCGTGGCAGCCGCGTTCACCGGCCAGGACTGGGCGCTGATCCCCCTGGTGGCCGGCATCGCGCTGGCGACGCTGGTGCGCTGCCTGCCGGTGACCCATCGGGCCAGCCGTCCGGAGCCGGACGTGATGGGCTGGGTGGTGGCCGACACGGCGATCACCGGCGTGATCTACCCGCTCCTGAACGCCATGATCCTGACGCTGATCGGGCCCGGCGACGCGGTGCTGTTCACCGCGATCGCGACGGTGTCCGGCCTGCTCGCGATCCCCCTGAACTTCATGCGGCTGCGCCTGCTCAAGGAGCACTCCCGCCTCGACATCGTCGTGTCCGCCGGCGCGGTGCTCGCAGCGGTCGTGGTGCTGGTGGCGCTGGAGCGCACCGGGGTGCTCGGCTTTATCTTCGGCGGCGTCTGGACCAGCTCTGCCGCCATCCTGTCGCTCGTGCTCGCGTGCGGTTGGCGGGCCGCGTCACTCGCCACGACCATTCCGTTCGCCGCGCTGCGCCGGATGGGCGAGGTGCGACTACTCACCGGGCTGCGCGCAGCCGTCTCCGTGATGGCGTTCGCCCTCGCCGGGATCGGCCTGGCGCTGCACAGCCTGTCCGCCGTGTTCCTGGGTCTCCTCATCGCCGAGCTGGCGTCGGCCGTGCTCTACGAGCTCGCACGGCGCCGACGGGTGCGCGCCGCCGCACTGGTCGTGGCGGCCGCAGTATGAGCCGCGTCCTCGTTGACCTGCTCTTCTTCACCGGCCGCAAGGGCGGCATGGAGTCGTACGTGCGGGAGGTGTACAGCCGGATCGAGCCCGGTGCCGACGGGATCGAATTCGTCGGCCTCGCGTCGAGCGAGTTGGCGGTCGCGGGTGCCCCCTGGTTTCCGGGCGAGATCGTCGACTCGGGCATCAGCGGCGAGAACCGGATCGCCTGGGCCCGCGGCGAGCTCTTCTCCGTCGGCCGCGCGGCCCGGCGGCAGCGCGCCGATCTGGTGCACTGTCCGGCCAACCTCGGTCCGGCCTGGTCGCGGGTGCCCGTGGTGCTGACCGTGCACGACCTGCTGCCGTTCCGGCATCCGGAATACGTGCCCGGCGCGTACTCGCGCATTCTCCGCACCATGATCCGGGTGGCGGCGCACGGCGCACGCCGCGTTCTCACCGTCAGCGTCGCCTCGGCGGATGACATCGTCCGCTACCTCCGGGTGCCGCCCGCCCGCATCGACGTGGTGCCGCTCGCGGGCCAGGACGCGGACGCGGATTCCGGCACGGCAGCGGCGCCACTCCCCCGGCTGCCGCGCCGGTTGCTGGCCGTGGGCAACCGCATGCCGCACAAAAACTTCCCCCTGCTGCTGGAGGCCCTCGCCCTGGTGCCCGCCGAATCGCGGCCGCACCTCGTCGTCACCGGCAGCCACGGCGACGACCCCCTGGCCCCCGTCGTGGCCCGGCTCGGCCTGGCCCCCTGGGTGACACTGCGGGGCTGGCTGAGCGCGGAGGAACTCGACCGGCTCTACGCCGAGTCGAGCCTGATCGTGTTCCCGACCCTGTTCGAGGGCTTCGGCCTGCCGGTGCTGGAGGCCATGTCCCGGGGCTGTCCGGTGGTCTGCTCCGACATCCCGGTGCTGCACGAAGTCGCCGGCGACGCGGCCGTCTACGTGGCGCCACAGGACGCCCCGGCCCTCGCCGCGACGCTGTCCGGCCTGCTCGACGACCCGGCCGAGCTGGCCCGCATGTCAGAACGAGGCCGGGACCGGGCCCGCACCTTTTCGTGGGGCCGGACCGCCCGGGACACCGTGGCGTCGCTTCAGCGGGTTCTCGCCGAGCGGTAGCGCGCCAGGATTTCGTCGACCGAGGCGCCCAGACCGTGGCTGACCCGCTCGCGCTGGAACCAGTCGAGGGTGGAGCGGCGCAGCGGCTCTCCGGCCTCGACCGCCCGCACGATGGCCGCGCCGAGTTCGACGGGGGCCACGGATGCGGCGACGTATCCGTTCACGCCGTCGACGACCAGTTCGGCGGCCGCGTTGTCGGGGCCGGCCACCACCACGCTGGGCGTGCCGAACGTGGCCGCCTCCACCACGACCAGGCCGAAGCCTTCGCGTCGGGATGGGTTGACCAGCACCCGGGCACCCTGCACGAGGCTTCTGAGGTCTTCGTCGCTGACCCGGCCTCGCACGTCGACCGCGGAGTCGAGGCCGAGTGCGCCGACCCGCGCGACCACCCGGGACGTTTCGGGTCCCGTGCCCACGATGACCGCGCGCAGGGCCGGAATCCGGCTGCGAGCCTCCCGCAGGGCCGGCACCAGGTCGATCAGACGTTTGTCGGCGATGTGGCGGCCCACGAAGAGCAGGTACGGGTCGGCCGGTCGTTCGGTCGTGGCCCCGGGCTCGTCGCCGACGAGATCGACCAGGCCCAGAGTGACCGGCTGCGCGCGCCGCCGGTAGCGGCGCAGGCGGGCTCCGGTGAACTCGCTGTTGACGGTGTGCAGGTCACCGAGACGGATGCCCACCGACTGCAGCAGGAAGGCGATCGCTCCGGACATCGCGCCGGCGTACTGCCGCCATTTGGGCCACGGCCAGACCTCGAGCCAGTCGGCGACCACGAACGCGTGCGTGCCGAGGAGGGCCAGCCGCACCGCGAACAGGTTCAGCACCGGCAGCGTGCTCACGACGACGACGTCGTAGCTTCCGCGCTGGCGGAGGAAGTGGCGAAACAGTGCCCAGGCGAACGCGACCGCGCTCCGCGGGGTGCGGGTGCCGCCGGCGTCGTAGATGTCGCCCCGCCACACCGGAACGAGGGAGAAGGACGCCGCCGGGGGCGCCTCCGCCGCCCACTGCCGGCGGGTGACATAGTCGACGGGGCATCCTCGCTCCACGAAGAGTTCCGCCAGGCGGCGGTACACGCGTTCGCCGCCGCCAGTGTTGACCGGGAACAGGCAGTCGAACGCGACCGCGACTCGCGGTTCAGCCACGGACGGTCTCGGTCTCCGGTTCGGGGACCGCGGCCTCGTTGGCCTCGTTGGCCTCGTAGGCCTCGTAGGCCTCGTAGGCCTCGGCTTCATCGTCGGCCCGGGCGGACCTCATGGCCAGCCGGCCCGACCACATCAGGAAGAGGAGTGAGACGAGGCCGTAGAGCACCACGAGCGTCGGCCAGCCGAGCGGCGGCTGCCAGGCAGGTTCCCTCCACATGGCGCTGACCGGCAGCTCCGTCCCAACGACGTAACGCTGCAGAACAATAAAGTAGGCCACCGTGCCATACAGCACGATGGAACCAAGCGCCACCCAGATGACCCGGGTCGACAGGAAGGCCAACCCGGCGCCCTCAGATCCGGAGAGAACCACGGCCGCGACGATGACCACCCCGAGATACAGGAAGAGTCCGTACCGGCCCTGCCAGATGATGCCGGTCTGGGAGACGCTGTACCCCTGCAGAAACGCCGGCACCAAGATAGAAGCGGCCGTAACCGAAGCCAAAGTGATCAGGTTCCTCCGCCGTGCCACCGCGAATGCCAGGACCACGAGAAGACTGATCGCGGAGACGAGCAGCCAATAGGCGTAGGCGGGAAGTGGCGCGTCGAACCAGCCGAAGTACCCCATTGCCTGCTTGACGAAATTCGGGGTGTTGCGCAGGACGTAGACGAACCCCTGCACGAACGACGCCCCCACGAGAGGGGCATCGGACTTGTCGGCTTGACTGGACAGACTTCCGCCGCCAAGGGTCCAAAGAATTGAGAACAGGGAACCCGCCGCAACCAGGGTGAGCCAAAGATAGCTGGACCCCGTCGTGAAGAGTCTTTTCACGGGCAGCCACCCACCCGCGAGGAAGCAGAGCCCGACGACGACGACCAGCCAGAGCGGTCCAAGGGCACGCGCCGTAGCAAGGACGATTGCGGAAATCGTCACGATGAACCACAGATATCCGCGACTCAAGGTGGATACCGTCCCCAGATTTCGCCCATCGAGCTGTTGAAGCAGCCTCAAAAGGGATACCCACAGGGCCAGCGTCGCAGCGATCTCGATCCCGTTTGGGTTTACGGCGCCAAAGAGATACACAACCATCGGCGCAGCGGCAAAGGCCAATCCGAGCGGCATCCACCGCGCGCGTCGGACCGACATGGCGGTCTGGAAGGCCCACGCGACGAACACAGAACAGAGCAGCCCGCTGACAATGCGCATCGCGTAGATTCCGGTTGAGCCGTCGAAGATCAGGCTGGGCCAGCCGACAGCGTAGTAATACAGCGGGTTGTAGGCACCCACCCAAGTGTTGAACCACAAGGCCCCACCCGGATCCCCGAGTTCCACCCCGCAATCCGCCGGCTGTGCAGACTGAAACACGAAGCACTGAATCTGCGGGTCGTACGAATACTCGGCCGGCAAATCCACGACTGTGTGTTTGATGCCCGGAACGTGATAGCCGATGACCTGCCCGCGAACCTGGGCGATTGCCTTCGTAGCATGAGCATTCTCGTCGGGAACAGAGAAAATTGGGCTGGCAAGCGCCCACAGGATCGAGAGGGCTGACATGATCACGAAGGCAAACCAGAAGACAGATCTGGGCATCAGGACACGGGGTGCGCCGGGAGCCATTGGACGCATCAGGCGGTCATTCCGAAGGCTCGTTTGACATGACGGCGGTAGGCCGCCGTGTACACGCTGGGCGCCGTCTTGAAGAGCAGCGCAGCAATTCCCAGTCGCGGTTCGGCCCGAAGGGTTGCCCACACGTCCGGAACTCGAACGGCACGTCGGCACTGTCGCACGGAATTGCGCGCCTCGGCAGAGGTGTGTCCCCTTGAGATGGCTGTCTGCGCGACCAGCAGCGAAATCAGCGTGCGCATCGAGCGCAAGGGATTCGCGTACATGCCGACGGTGAACTCGTGTCGAAGGTGGGTCGCCAGGTAGTCAAGTGCCACGGTTGTGTCGGCGAGGGTCGGCACTCTCCCCCAGGTGAGCGATTGACCGCTGATGAAATAGCGGTAGGTAGGTGTGGCAACCGCCTTGACCATTCGGGCGTGTGAATAGAGAACGATATTCGTGACCATATCCTCGAAGCGGGCGGCTCCTTCTGGAAAACGCACCGTGTCAAAGAGGCTGCGTCGAAACACCTTGTCCCACGGGAAGGGGGTGAGGCGGTCCAGCATGGCCTGGCGGACCGCTTCCCTGCCGGACCAGACTCCGATACCCCGGGACGCGGCATGGTCCACGGAACCGTCAGTCCTGACGATCTCGCGTCCACCGATAACGATGTCGATCTCCGGCGTAAGCTCCGCAGCAAAGATGGCGAGATGGTCATGCAAATACTCGTCATCGCTGTCGAGGAACGTGACATAGTCCCCCGTCGCGTGCGCGAGGCCCGCGTTGCGCGCCGCCGCCACCCCCCGGTTTTCCGTCTGAACGATGAGTCGGATTTGAGCCTCCGGTGAGGCGATCATCAGTTCACGCACCGCGTCGACCGTTCGATCCGTCGACGAGTCGTCGACGATCAGCAACTCCCAATCCATCTCGGTCTGTGCCAAGACGCTCCGAATCGCGCGGCCAATGGTCGCCACGGAGTTGAATGCGGGCATGACCACGCTGAATCGCACGGGGCGGGGTGCGTCGCTCACGTTACGTCCTCGATCCGAGGTGGTTGCCGCCTGCCGCCTGCGACGGGAATCCCAAGACCATGCACGAGAATCCCGATCAGAGGAGACACGCACAGGCTCAGGGTGACCCGAACATCCGACGAGGCCGGAATCATAAGAAGGACGAAGCTTGCGAACGTCGCCGCGATCCATCCGAGCGTGTAGACACGGTGGAGTCCTGAGGCCAGCGCGGCCGCTCCGGTCAGGGTAAGAACCGCCATGCCCCCGGCGCCGAGGGTCAACAGCGCGAGTACGGCACCTCCCACGACGTAGCCGGGACCAAAGATCAACATCAGCCACGGGCCAATCCACCACGCCAGAACCGCCCCTACGACGGAGATCCCGATGATGAGCCCAACCGGCCGCCCAAGGGCACGGAGGCCCCGGTCGCGCTGATTCACGAAGGACGCAATTGCCACCCCCTGAAAAGCTTGGAGGGGGATCATAATCGGAGCACGGGTGAGCTGAACGGCAAGCAGTAAACCGGCCGACGACGCGACGGCCGCTGGTGAGGACGTGAGGCTGAACATGATGGGAAATCCGACGATCAGCGCGGCTGTTGCCGCCGCGGAAACCAGCGCGTAGGAGTGCTGGCGAAGCAATGCGGGGAGCGCGACGTCCGATCTCGCTCGGATGGCCCCACGGGCTTCGCGGGAAATCACAAGGAAGACGATCCAGACGAGGGACGCCAAGGTGCAGGCCACTTCGACGCCCACGACAGTTGCGGTCGTGAGGGCCACAGCGACGACGCAGAGGAAGCGCACAAGCGACTCGCTGCCCATCAGCCAGGAGTAGAGGCGCCAATTCTGGCTTCCCGCCGCCGCGCCGGCCAGGGTGGCGTGGCCGGAGTACGCGAAGCCGGCCAGCGCCACCGCCATGATCACCCATGGGGATCCTGCGGGGAAGAGCTTCTCGGCCCACAGCGCGGATGAGGCGAGGAGTGCTGCGGACACCACCGCGCCGACGATGAGACCAGCGGGCAACACCCTCGTCGAGGTCCGGCCCCGTCCGACACGATCCGCGAGAACGGCACTGCGCACGGCACGCGTGGTCTCGCTCTGAATACCCGAAAGCGTGCCGAAGAGGCCGAAAAGGAGGCCCCAGAAGATCAGGAATTGCGCAGTGTCAGCTGGGGAAAGGGTGCGCGCGACGACCAGCGAGATGAGGAAACCGGCCGCAGCCGCAATCGCGGATGCCACACCGATCCCCGAGGCACCGCGGGCACCAATGGTTGTTTCGCTCGCTGGCATGGCCGTCTTCTCCTCGTCTGAGGTGCGCCATGGTTGCTTCATCATCCTGCTTTCACTGCGCTACCAAACCCGCCCGATTCTACTCTGGAGCGACCTGACCGGGATGACTCGAAGCCGCCCCGGGTCTTCTGGTCCCTGCCGGGGACCCCTTTCGTCCAGTGAACTGTGACACGATTGATGAACCACCGCCCGAGTCCAGCCGATAGAGACCCCCGTGAAATTCGACATCATGATGCCCTTCTATGGGCGCTTCGACCACTTCCAGCAAGCGGTCGAAAGCGTGCGCGCGCAGTCGGATCCGGACTGGAGGATGGTGATCGTGGACGACGTCTACCCGGACCTCGCCCCGGGCGAATGGGCCTGCGGTCTGGGCGACGATCGCATCACCTACATCCGCAATCAAGAGAACCTCGGGCCAAGCCGAAACTACCGCAAATGCGTATCGCTGATGCAGAGCGAATTCGCCGTCATCATGGGCTGCGACGACATCATGCTGCCGAACTTCGTCCGCCGCACCAAGGAGTTGATCGACGAATTCCCGGATTCGTCCATCATTCAGTGCGGTGTGTCCGTCATCGATACCGACGGCCGGCCGATCCTCCCGCTCGCGGACCGCGCCAAATCCTGGTATCAGTTCCGCGGCCGCGGCGCCCGCGAGTATTCGGGTCCAGCTTTGGCCACGAGCCTGATGCGTGGTAACTGGACTTATTTCCCCTCCTTGGTCTGGCGAGCCTCCGAGCTGCGGAAACATGGTTTCCGGGTTGATTTGGACGTCGTCCAGGACCTCGCCATGCTCGCCGAAATCGTAAAGGGAGGGGGCAGCCTGGTGCTCGACGACGAGGTCACCTTCAATTACCGGAGGCATTCGGCGAGCGTTTCGGCGATGACCGGCCCGGACGGGTCGAAATTCGCCCAGGAACGCACGCTCTTCACCGAATCGTCCCGCGATTTCAGCACGATGGGTTGGACCGGCGCTTCCCTCGCCGCGCGGATCCACTTCACTTCCCGGATGAACGCGCTCAGCGAGTTGCCGGCTGCGGTCCGCTCGGGGAACGCCCAGGGGCGCCAAGCACTCCTCCGTCACGTCTTCGGCAAGTAATCCGTGGCTCCGCCTCGAGCCGTTGACCACCGCGGGGACCGCCACCACCCGGCCTGTTGGATAGGATTTTGCTCATGACGACCCTTCTGAAGCACACGTTGATCGTGATGCCGGCCCTCAACGAAGAGGAGTCCGTGGCGGCCGTCGTCGACGAGGTCTATTCGAAACTCCCCGGCATCAGCGTTCTCGTCGTTGACGATGGCTCAACCGATCGAACAGCAGAGCGTGCCAGACTCGCCGGTGCCACGGTGATCAGTTTGCCCTTCAACCTTGGCGTGGGCGGCGCGATGCGGGTCGGCTTTAAGTACGCCTTGGCCCACGACTTCCAAAACGTCGTCCAGGTTGATTCGGACGGTCAGCACGACCCGTCCGGGGTAGCAATGCTCGTGGACGCTCTCGATTCCGCTGATGTGGTCGTCGGCGCGCGTTTCGCCGGTGAGGGCGACTATTCAGTCAAGGGTCCAAGAAGATGGGCGATGATCGTCCTGGCCACAATTATCAGTTCACTCGCGGCGACCAAACTCACCGACACAACGTCCGGTTTCCGCGCGACGGGTCCTCGGGCAGTGCGGCTTTTCGCCGAGCACTACCCGGCGGAGTATCTGGGCGACACCATCGAGTCGCTGGTGATCGCGGCCCGGGCGGGATGCACAATCCGCCAATTGCCCGTTTCGATGCGCCCTCGCGCCGGTGGCGTCCCCTCCCACAACCCGTTCAAGGCGGCGGCATACCTCGGTCGAGCCGGCATGGCCCTGATGATCGCTCTGATGCGACCGCGCGTCCCCCTAGCCACCGAGGTGACCAGTTCATGACCATTGCCAGTTACATCCTTGGAATCGCAGCTGCAATGCTCGCCCTCGGCGTGGTCACCGAGATGCTCCGCCGCCGTCGGTTGCGCGAGCGTCACGCTATCTGGTGGATCATCGCCGGTGTGCTTGCCCTCGTCATTGGGGTTTTTCCTCAGGTCCTCATTTGGACGGCAGCCGCTGTCGGGGTCGAGGTTCCGACAAACCTGGTCTTCTTCGTGAGTCTCTTCATTCTGTTCCTCGTGTGCATCCAGCAGAGTGCTGAGTTGACCGAGCTGGAGGGAAAGACCCGCGCGCTGGCCGAGTATTCCGCCCTATTAGCGAACCGGGTCACCCAACTGGAAACCGCCACCCATCGCGCCGATGCAGGTGACACGCCGTAACGACGGTTGCCGTCCGGGTGGCAGGCCAGGCATCTAATCCATTTTGACGACAACCTTCTTGGCATCCGCGGGGCAAGCCGCACCGAGATCCGCGGCGAGAGAGCTCTCTGCAGTGAGCACGACGGTGCCGGGCCCGGTCAGTTTGATGATCGAGCAGAGGGAGCCGATGTCCTTCTGATCGGCGGTGTAGGCCAGGTAACGCAAGGGGAATCCGTCTTCCGGCTGATCCTCGGACAGGATTTGAAGGAGCCAGAAATTAATCTGTCCCTCATTGTCGTCTCCCGAATGCCAGAGCACGGTCGGAGCAGGCTCGCCCGCGAGCTTGAGGAACCGCTCAGTAGCCGCGTCGCCCTGCCCGAATGAATCGCCCGTGAGGACTCGGGCGACAACGTTTTTGGCGTCGTAGCCCGAAACGAAGTTCGTGAGACTCAATGTGCTTGCAAATGCTCCGGCCAGGGCGGCAAATGCGATCCAACGCAAGGGTCCTGGACCCGTCGCGCGACCCATGAGATCTCCGGCGAATCCGGCCACCAGGATGAGCACCACCACGGCGAACAACCAGAGAAATTTCTGCGGGTAGTAGCCCCACAAAGTAGCCTGACTACGGTTCGAAAACAGGAGAACTCCCAAGCCTGCTCCCAGCCCGGCAATGAGGGCCATCGTCCCCCAGAATATATCTTGGCCGCCTCGAACTGCGGCTAGGCAGATGATCAGCAAGACGAGGGCCCCGAGGAGCGCCGGCGGGAAGGGGTAGATCCCGCCGACGGCAGCGAGGGATCCGCGTTCGCCAAGGAAAGTCGGCAAGGTCAGTGTGATGCCGTACACGGCCAACTGGAAAAAGGCCGCGACGAGGAGGACCAGCGCAATCCCACGCGTCGCGAGGATCGCCTTCCACTTCAGAATCACAACCATAAGCGCCAGTGCTGCCGGAACAACAACGAGGGGGCTCCACACCGCCAACACCAGCGTCCCTGCCACACACAGCAGCCCGAGAACCCAGTCAGGGTGTTCCCGGACATTGGAATAGGCAATCCACGCCGCTAGGACAACCGGCAGAAGGACGTTGACGTTGACGAAACCATACTCGAGGGAGATTCCGGAAATGAACCAGGACAAAGGAAGCAGTGAGGCTCCCGCGCCGACCAGGGCCACGATGACCGTACGTTGACGTTCAACGAGCGAAGCAGCGGCGATACCCGCCAGGAGACAGGACAGCGCGATCAGGAGCATCCACACCTGAGCGAAGGCCCCGACGTCGCTGCGAACCGTTGCCGCAAGAGAGACCCCATGACGGTTCGAAGCCATGACAAGCGCGAGGAGCCCAGCTGGCAGCGGCACGGGGTTCTCGGCAGCCCCCGTCGTGATGCCGTTATTCTCGACGATAAGGCGTGCGAATAGAAGATTGTTCGCGGAATCACCACGTGTGATCCAAGCGAGGGCTGAGGCCCCCGAAATTAGGTGACTCGCAATCAACGTCCCGAACCAGACTGCAGCACCGAGCCAGGGAGCCGCCCAGACCCCGAGGGTGGCACCTGATGGGAGCGTCAGCCGGCCACCCGTTCGGAGTATTCCACCAACTGCAAGGAAACCGCCTACCGCAAACACCGCTGCCAAAGTCAGGTCGAGCGGCAGCCCAAGAACGCGGGTAACCATCATCTCGTAAAGTGCGCAGAGGAGCGGCACCAGCACCAGGGTTGCCATCGTCAGAGCGCCCCCGACGCGGGCCCGCAGCACGATGGCCCATGGGAGAGCGCACGCAATCGCCTGGACCCAGATGGGGAGTCCGAATGCGATGGCCACGCTGGTGGCCAGGATGACCGCAGCCAGGACACCGGCAACGAGAACACCAGGAACTTGCCCAGATCTACGGCCGGACGTGAGGTCGGTTGGTGAGTGACCGTTCATACGAGATGTGGCTCCAGGTGCTTTGGGGTGATTCGTTTCGACTTCCGCCCTGTTTATCACGCGCGGCGCTTGAGTCGATTGACGATCTTTGTCGCGACCGCGCGTGGCCCGCTGTGCCTGAGGTGGTGAAGTGCCAGCTCCACATCGTGCCGGATACCGTAGGGCTTCCTCCGCATCGGAGCCCTTCCCGAAGCCCTCATCAGGCTCGTTTTCGGCACCTCCAACGCACGCCGGTCCGCTGCGTGACTGGGGTTACGAGCGAAGTCCACGAGAGGGGACAATGTCCGTTCCCAGAAGAACCGTTCCCGAACCCGTCGAATATTGGACACGGCCTCAGCGATGAATTCTTCATCGAAAAGGATGCGCTCCAGCGCGACAGAAAGGGCATCCGTGTCTGTCGCCGGAACCACAATTCCTAAGCCTTCTGCTGCGATCAGCTCAGCGAAGCTGTCCCCTTCAGTAACGACCATGGGCAGTTCCGCCCAGAGATAGTCCAGAATACGAGTCCGGAAAGAGAAGGTCGTCTCTACGTGGGAGAAATGAGTGCTCACTCCCGCGTCTGCTTCCAGGAGGAAATTCTGCCGAACCGAATATTCGACCCAGGACTCGTTGAAGAACACGGAGTGGTCGAGGGCACCCAAACTTCGGGCGAGCTCTCTGGACTGGCTCACGATTTCCATCTCGGGCACGCCCGGGTGAGGGTGCTTGGTCCCTTGGAAGAACAGTCGCACGTTCGGCCGGCGACCAGACAGGTCGGCGACAGCTTTGATCAGCGTCTTGGGATCGAACCAGTTGTAGAGTCCCCCGGCCCAGAGGAGCACCTTGTCATCGGCGCCGATGCCTGGCCTAACCCCCTTAAGCACCGAAACGACGTGTTCGGGAGGTGTGCTGCTCAGTCCGAACGGAGCGACGGCGATCAGGGACTCGAGATCGGGATCCGAGGCATAGGTGGCCGGGTTGATGCGACCCAGTGCGGCCAACTGCCCCAGGTAGAAGTGCCTCTGGCGCTCAGAGGCACAAAGGAAGAAATCCCCTTTGGTCATTTGCTCGTTCAGGACCGCCGTGGCGTCTGCAACCTGCTTCTGCCAGGTCGCGGGAGGCAGTTCTCTCCCCTGCTCGAGCTGCTCGAGATGCATCGGGTCATAGATGTCGACTACGACAATCTTGTCCGTGTGCTGGAGCGCGTCAAAGATCGCCATGGCGTGACCCTGGAAGACGATGATATCCGCCCAGCGTTCGAGCGTCTCGAAATTGCGGTTGTCACCGGGGCGCAGCTTCTTCAATGTGAAAGGTGCGTCCAGTTCCTCCAGTGTCGACAGGGTCACCAGTGTCACGTCGTGCTCCGAGGACAGCGCGAGCGCCATATTCCATGCACGGATCGCCGGGCCGGCCAGTTTCACACCCAGGGGATCGCCGGTCAAAATCAGGATGCGGGTCGCGCGGGGTGCGTCCAGCACTCCGAAAGCATGAATGAGACTCTCATAGCCCTCCAGGAAGCCGGGTCCACTGAAGCTCGGTGCATCGGTCTTGCGAAACAGTGGCAGCATGGATGCGTCAGATCGCACCCGGGAACCTTGAATCTCGTCTCGGGAGGCGGTCAGCGATGCGAGGTGTTCGACGAACTGGTCGAGCGCGAACAGACCCGCGAGGCTATCCTTTCCGATCGAAGCGGCACCTTCAGCGTCACCACCAGGGTTGCGGAAGTCGAACTCGCTCGATTCCAATCCTCCCCGGGACACCGCCCGGCGGGCCGCCAGCAACAACGCGGCCGGAAGCGCTTTGTCGAGCTGTTCCTGGCCCAGATTCTTGTACATCGCGAAGAGGGCATTGCGTTCGAGGAAGTAGGTTTCCTTGAACGAACCGAATTTACTGACGGACCCATGGTGCTTGTGAAAAGCAATGGAGGCCGGCGAGAAACGGTATCGCCATCCCCGCAGGTTCAAACGCCACCCCAGGTCCACGTCTTCGAAGAACATGAAGAAGCGTTCGTCGAACCCGCTGATTTCGTCAAATACGCTGCGGCGCACGAACATAGCCGACCCCGTGCCGAAGAGCACATCCTTGGCATCGGTTCCCTCGCCGTGCGCGGGCCAGCCGACCAATGGCTTATAGCCCATGCCGAACCAGGTGAGTCCCGCGTCAATGTAATCGACGAGGTCACCATCCCAATCGAGAACTTTGCTCGCCACGGCGCCGATCCGACTGTCTTCACCGAAAGTGTCGATGGCGGCGCGGATCCACTGGGAATCAGGTTTCGCATCACTATTGAGGAAGGCCACGAATTCACCCGAGGACGCGTTGACGCCAAAATTGCAGCCGCCGGCGAACCCCCGATTTTCGCTGGACTCCACCACGATGGCCCAGGGGGCCGCTTCGCGAATTCGCGCCGCGCTCCCGTCAGCGGAGCCGTTTTCCACGACAATGACTTCGAGACGTTCAGCGGGCCAGTCGACTTGTCGGAGGTGCTCAAGTGCCTCGATCGTGTCGTCTGCGCCTCGGAAGTTGACGAGAACGACGGAGACAACGCCCGTTCGGATGATCGGCATTTGGATCCTCTTTCATGTCACACGGTCCAGAGAAGCCTAACAACTGGCGCTACGAGTCTCGGCTACGAGGTGGCGATCGCCCGGCACCCGAGGGATGTCGCCGAACCCGCGCCAACGTTCTGCAGATAAACGCACACGGTGTGATTTCCAGCCTTTGCCGGAATGGTGCTGGCAAACCCATGGTTCGTACCAGATCCGGGTACCTGTGATTCTGCGGCGGGATTGGCCTGATCGGCCGTGAGCAGAACCCACTGGCTATCGATCTGAACATCCACCTTGACGGCCTGCGTCAGAATGTCGGGGTCAACGGCCCAGCCGGTCAGGCTGACACCACCTACGCCACCAGTCACCGATTGCAGGGCACCCTGCGGTGAACCTGCCATCCCTGCGGCAGCGGTCGTCGAGACCGACCGGCATCCGAGCGAAACCGCCGAACCCTGACCAACGTTCTGGAGGTAGACGCAAATCGTATGATTTCCGGCAGGGACAGGGATTGTGCCGCCGAACCCGTGGGCGGCTCCCGCGCCGGGAAACGCCGTGTCGGCTGTCGGGTAGTTCTGATCCGCGTTCCACATGAGCCATTGGCTGTCGACCTGGATATCGACCTTGACCGCCTGAGTCAGAACGTCCGGGTCAACCGCCCAGCCCGTGAGAGCAATCCCACCGGCACCACCCGAGGCTCCGAGAATCGCCCCCTTTGGCGGGCCACCCGCTACCGCAGCAGCCGTGCTTGCGACCGCCCGGCATCCAAGCGATATCGACGAGCCCTGGCCCACGTTCTGGACGTAGACGCAGACCGTGTGGTTGCCAGCCGGCACGGGAATGCTCCCCGTGAAACCGTGGTTAGGCCCCGCGCCCGGAACGGCAGCCTCGGCGGCCGCTGACGGCTGGTCGGCGGCCCACAGCAGCCACTGGCCGTCCAACTGCACATCGATCTTTGCCGGCTGCGTGAGAATATCGGGGTCGACCGCCCACCCGGTCAGCGTTACCGAACCTGGTCCGCCAGTGGCGGTAACGAGATCACCCTGGGGTGGTCCGCCAACAGTGCCTGGTGTTCCCGTCGTCGCAGTCTGCTTGCATCCGAGAGAGGCGGCGCTTCCCTGGCCGACGTTCTGCAGGTACACGCAGACGGTGTGAGTGCCGGCGGAGACGGGAATCGAACCGCTGAAGCCGTGGTTCAGGCCAACGCCCGCGAACTTGGACTGAGCCGTCGGATCGCTCTTATCGGCATTCCACAGGAGCCATTTACCATCCACCTGTATGTCGACTTTGACCGGCGCCGTTGGAGCGTCGCCGTCAATGGCCCAACCCGTGAGAGCCAGCGCGCCGGCTTCACCGGTGAGACTGGACACGGCTCCCTGCGGAGACCCCGGCCCGATGCTGAGCCCTCCGTCGACGGTCAACACCCGACAGCCCAGGGACGCATCCGGGCCTCCGCTGATCGCGTTCTTGACATAGACGCAGACGGTATTCGTTCCCGTGGCCGCCACGACGGTTCCGGCGAAGCCGTGGTTGGTCCCCGAGCCGGGGAACGCCGCCTCCGCGCCAGGGTTCGCTGACGATGCGGGCAACCGGTACCAGGCGGAGTTGACCTGCACGTCAACGTTCAGCGGCGCCGTGATGGCATCAGGATCGACGGCCCATCCCTTGAGGCTGATGCCTCCGGCCACCGCGGTGGCAGTTTCGAGCTTGCCCTGGGCAGCGGTGTCGGGCACATCGATCGTCCGGCATCCCAGCCCCGAGGACGAACCCAGGTTCAGATTGCGCATATAGATGCACACGGTGTGCGCACCGATGGTAGCCGGCACGCTCTGACTGAACCCGTGGCTGGTTCCAGCGCCCGGATAGGCGTCGGCACCTGCCTGTGAGCCTCGGTTGGCGGTCCAGGTGAACCATCGCGAGTCGACTTGCGCATCGAGGACAACGGGCTGGTCGAGCGCGTCGGGGTCCACGGCCCAACCGGATACGGTGAGCCCAGCGGCGATCGGGTCCAGGGACGTGATGGCTCCGGCCGGGGATTCATCCGGCACTACGATCGTGCGGCAGCCCAAACTAAGAGCCGACCCGAGTCCGACGTTCTGCACGTAGACGCACACCGTGTGCGCGCCCTTGGTCGCCACAATGCTTCCGCTAAAGCCGTGGTTTTGACCTGCTTGGGGAAACTGGACCGCCACGCTGGCAAGACTTTCATTAGCGGTGAGCCGGGTCCAGGATGAATCCACCTGAACGTCGACAACAAGCGCGGTTCCCCAAGCGTCCGGGTCAACGGCCCACCCTGAGAGCGTGATCCGCTTCGATACCGCGGACATTTTCGAGATTTGCCCAGCCGGAGTGCCCTGTGCGCTGGTTGGGTTCCCAAACCAGTCGTAGTACATTCGCCAGAAATTCCGATTGCCGTAGGCGCTGCAACCGTCCCCCGTGCCATACAGGTTCCCGAGGGCAGCGGCATTGGGGACATAAGGCGTGTAGAGGTACAAGTTCGCCGTGGCCTGGTTCAGGATGTTGACGTTCACGCCACCGCACGCCGAGTTCGGGTGGTACTGAATGTAGACGTTTCCGACGCGGTACTGCCTTGTGCCGCCCCCCGGGATACTCACGGGATAAAGGGTGTACTGACGAAATTGCCATGCGGACTTGTAGACCTGGTTGAACAACCCAAAGTAGTTTGCATCGCAGCTCGCACTGTAATTCGGGCCGCTGTCAGGGCAGCCCCAGCCCATAGCGCGCTCGTACCCGTAGGCACTGGGATTCGTCAGGAGCGACTGTTCCTTCTGCATAAGCACGATGAGAACGGCCGGGCTGATTCCGCAGGCCTGCGCCACCTTCCAAACGATTCGTGCTGCCGACTCCGCGGTCCCGCCGGTGTACTGCGCGCAGTGCCCCTGTTCAGGAGAGGCGATGGTTCGCGTCGTCGCGGAGTAGTCCTTGAGGCAGGGAACGCCGTCTCTGGGCGAGCAGCTCTTGGACGTGAAGAATGCCTGGACGTCTGCTTCGGACATGGAGCCAGCGTTATAGAAGTTCTGGTCGCTGATGATGTTCCCGGGCTGGAACTCTGAGCCGCTCATGGCGGCAGCACTATCAGTCGTCCGAACGACCGATAGTGCAGTCAGCAGGCTGCTGAGGAGGATGACGGCGGCAGCGCCGGTCAGGATACGAAACAGGCGTGTTTTCATCGACTGACCTCAAGGGAGTTGGACTCTCCTACGTATGCAGGAGAAGAGTAAGTTACGACCGCGGTCCACGATTCCCCGGAGAGTTCATCACCGGGAATTCTGAGCAGATCACAGTAGGTCAGCGTCGCATCCGGGTAGGCAGCAGCGACGGCCACGACCTTCTCGCCGGACGGTGACGTCAATGTCAGGGTGCATGTGCCGTCGTTATCGATCACATACGGGAGTAAAGCCCAGCCGTCGAACGATCCAGAATCCGGATTCCACGTCACTGAAGAGAGATCAACAGTGGTCGGCTGCGACGATCCCGGGGCCGTGTCCGCCGACGTCGGGAGGGGCAGCGGAGTTGGCGAGACCAACGGAACCCGGGTGACCGGGGGCATCGTGAACTCACTGGGCGGTGTCGAACCTTCGCCCCCTGAGGCGTTGATTGCGAGCGTCGTGATGCCGCCGATTGCGGCGATCCCCAAGGCTGTGCCACCCACCCAGAGAAGTACTTTGGTTCTTGTAGCCACACCTATCCCCGATTCGCCAGCCTACGCCCTCCAAAGTTACCGTACGGCGCAACAAGTCGCCGTGCATACCGGGCGTGTTGCTCGACATTCGGCCAGGCGGGGCCGCACACAGCCTAAGCAGACACCGAGTGCGGCCAAAGGGCGACTGGTAGTCTTACCTGATTGATACTCGACCGGCGCGCGAGCGCAGCATGAAGACGGAGCCCCCGTGGACCAGCCCAGTTTGATGCAGATCGTTGAAGACACCCTCGAGGTACCTGCCGGGACGGTCTCTCCCGAACAGAAGCTGTCTGAGCTCGATTGGGATTCCCTTGCCAACCTCAGTTTCATCGCGGCGGTCGATTCTCACTTCAACGTGCCCCTCGACGCCGAGGGGCTGGCTCGTTGCGAGACCGTACAGGACTTGCTAGCGCTGGTCGCCGACGCACAAACGGTGATGTAAACATCCGCTACCTTCTCGGAATCGAGGGCAAGCGCGTCCTGGTAACAGGCGCGAGCAGTGGCATCGGGCTCGCGACAGCGATCGAGATTGCCAATCATGGCGGCCGCGTGGTTGCTCTGGCCCGGGACTCCGCCCGTCTCGCGGACGCCATGGCCCGGCTTCGAGGGACAGGCCATTCGTCCGTGGAGTACGACCTTTCCGATCTGGAAGGAATCCCCGTCCTTGTGCAGGGAATCGCCCGGTCGATGGAAGGCCTCGACGCAATCGTGCACTGCGCCGGTCTCCACAGCGCACGGCCTTTGGCGTCAGTTGAACCCACGGATATTCGTCGAGTCATGGACGTCAATGTGAATGCCGCCATCATGTTGGCCAAGGGGTTCAGGCATCGGCAGGTTCAGAAGGTGGCCCCGAGCATCGTCCTACTCTCCTCAAGCCTCGGCCTTGTCGGTCAGGCCGGGACGAGCGTCTATTCGGCGTCCAAGGGCGCCTTGGTCTCATTGGCCAAATCCCTTGCTCTCGAACTGGCCCGGCAGGACATTCGCGTGAACGCGGTGTGCCCCGGAATCGTTGAGACCGAGATGACCGAGAACCTCGCGCGCACCATCGGGCCGCAGGCCTTTGAGAGCATCCGTCTGGCTCATCCCCTCGGTCTGGGTACGCCACAGGACGTTGCCGCCACGATTTTGTTCCTGCTTTCCGATGCCTCCCGGTGGATCACCGGATCGGTCATCGCTGTCGACGGAGGTTACACGGCGCAATGAGTACGCGATTGGTTATTGTCGGTGCCGGCGGCTTCGGCCGCGAGGTGCACACGTGGGTCGATTCGTCGCCCGCCTACCGCGAGCAGGAGGACATCGGCTCGATTGTCTTCCTAAACGACTACGAACCGGAGGTGCCGGTGCGCGCGCCCATCATCGCGACCTTCGACGGGTATGAGCCTGGCCAGGGCGACCTCGTCCTGTGCGCCATCGGAGATCCAGCGGCCCGCCGCGTCGTGGTTGAGCGGCTCGCTGCCCGGGGGGCACGATTCGCCACCTTCGTCCACGATCGGACCATCATTGGGGCTAACGTCACCGTGGGTCCGGGCTCAATCCTGTGCCCGGGGTCGATCTTTAGCAGTGACATCCGCCTGGGGTCCCACGTTCACGTGAACCTGAACTGCGTTGTCGGACACGATGTCACCATCGGCGATTTCGCAACGATCAGCCCGGCGTGCAACCTTCTCGGAGCCGCGACAGTCGAGAATTCGGCATTCCTGGGCACCGCGGTCACGATCCTCCCCGGAAAGCAGGTCGGTGCCGGCGCCGTCGTCGGCGCCGGATCACTGGTTCTCAAAAATGTTGCGACCGGATCGACGGTCTTCGGCAACCCCGCCCGGCCCATTGGGGAGCGCAGATAGATGCCAGCCAAAATTTCATGCGTCTCTTACTTCCTGCCGACGGGTACGCTGACCAATGAAGATCTGACCCGGGATTTCCCCGAGTGGAGCGTTGACAAGATCGCCAAGAAGACGGGAATCAACACCCGCCACATTGCCGCCGCAGACGAATTCGCCTCGGATCTCGCTGTCGGAGCAGGAGCAGCCCTCTTCGACGAACACGCCATCGACCGGGCAAGCGTTGACTATCTGATCGTCTGCACGCAAAGCCCTGACTATTTCCTGCCCACGACGGCCTGCGTCGTCCAGGATCGACTCGGTCTGGACACCAGAGTCGGCGCGATCGATGTCAATCTTGGCTGTTCGGGGTATATTTACTCGCTTGGGCTCGCGAAGGGACTGATCGAGTCCGGTCAGGCGGACCGGGTCATGATCATCACCGCCGACACGTACAGCAAGTTCATCAATGCGGACAATAAGTCCGTTCGGACCATTTTCGGGGACGGCGCCTCCGCCACCCTCGTAAGTAGCGACGGAGTGCCTGCGTCGCTCCAGGCGATTACCTACGGCACCGACGGTTCGGGAGCACGACACCTTATGGTTCCCCATGGAGGGCTCCGGACCGGCGCCGTGGGCCACGACGCTGCCCTCAGAGGTGACCAGACGAGCAACGGCTACGACCTGTTCATGGATGGCCCCGAAATCTTCAACTTCACTATCCGCGTCGTTCCGTCGTCCGTCGATCGGATCCTCGACAAGGCGGGTCTCGCGAAGGGCGATATCGACCTGTTCGTTTTCCATCAGGCGAATTCGTTCATGCTCGAACACCTGCGGAAGAAGCTCGAGATCGATGAAAACCGGTTCTTCGTGTCCATGGAAACGACGGGCAACACTGTGTCATCTTCGATCCCCATCGCCCTGGCCGAAGCCGTGCGGCAGGGCGCTCTCCGCGATGGCATGCGGGTCCTGCTGCTGGGCTTCGGCGTGGGATTGTCCTGGGGCGGCTTGATCCTGGAGTGGTAGGAGATTGCCGTCGCCTAGGTCTGGTCCGTCGGCTCCAAAGGCAGATCCTTGTGCGTGTACGGGATCATGTTCATTGTTGCCACGACGTCAGACGTCGCTGCCATCGAAACACCGGCCTGGGTCATCCGCCGGATGAGGTTCCAGTCCCCCGGCTCGTCCAGGAGCCAGGCATCAATGCTGTACTCAAAGACATCCGCTAGTTGGCGCAAGTAAAGCGCCCCCTGGAAACTGAACTGGCTGATCATCGGAGGCTCGCTCCAGATCCGCACCTCGTCACCGGTGACCAGGTTCTTCTGGACGAGGGCTCCGTACGCCAATTCGGCGTGCTGGGATCGCGCGAGAGACACCAGCTTCTCGATGTGGTCGGGAGTGAACTCGTCGTCGTCGTCCAACGGCGCAATCCACGACCCGGTCGACAATCGGGCCGCACGGTTAGCGGCAGGAGTCCCCGCCACCATCCAGCGACTGCGCGAATCTTCCGGGTACGAACCACGTTGCTCCAATTCGTGGAAGCTGATCCGGGAATCGCCGAGAGCCGCGATTGCACGGCGCGTGCGCTCGTTGGGGCCGTCATTGACCACGACGATCTCGAATCTCTCGTAGGTCTGCGCGAGGACTGAGGCCAACGCGACATCGATCAGTTCTTCGGTCTTGCTGTACGAAGCGATTCGGACGGAAACCAGGGGCTCCGGGTCCTGGAAAACCATTGCGTACTGCGGAGTCCGCCGAATTTGCGCCAGTTCGCTGCGAAGGCGCTCCAGGTCGTCCAGCTGCCGACGAAGAACCTCGGTCTGGGCAACCATGCGGCGCCGGAGATATTCGAATTCCTCGTGGGTTGCAGCCTTCATGTGCTCCAAGGGGGCACGCCATTCGCCGCGATGGAGTTCCTCGTACTCCAAATACTCGTGAAAAGCCGCCGTGGTCGTCCGCACGTTCACGCCGACCAGCTGGTTGACGATGGCGTCACGAATTTTGCCGATCCGCCGACTCATGACAGGCCTGCCAGAGCGCGAAGGGTCGAGATCACTAGGTCGACGTCAGCGGGATCCATGTCCTGGTGCACGGGCAGAGAAATACCCGTCGCCACAGCGTGCTCGGTGGCGGGCAGGGATCCGATGCGTGCTGAAGTCTTGAAGTAGTCCTGCCGGTGCACGGCCGGGGAATAGTAGCTCCTGGCCTCTACACCCGCGCTCTGGAGCAGGGCGAGCGCTCGCTTCTGGCTGGCAGTATCCGGCAGGCCAACCGTCGCGAAACACACCGACGAAAACTCGATCTGCTGGGGAAAGCGGAAAAAGGGCCGCGGCAACTCGTCACGGTATCGATTCACGACGGTTCGTCGCGTTGTCAGCGCGCGGTCGAGCGTGGACAATTGTCGCAGCCCGATCGCAGCGTTGATCTCCTGCAATTTGGCGTTCAGTCCAAGCGACGTCGCCCCACCCCCGGAAGCGTTGAAACCGAAGTTCTGGAACGAGCGTAGGCGGGACACCAGATCAACATCTGAAGAGACCACCGCGCCGCCCTCCCCCACTGCCAGGGGCTTCGTAGCGTGGAACGAGAACACCTCGCACACGCCCGCGCGCCCGACCTTCGAGCCGTCGGCATAGTCAGAACCGAATCCGGCCGCCGAATCGATGACCAGCGGAAGTCCAGTTTCCCGCGCCCAGCGGTCCCATTCGTCGACCCGGGAATTGCCGATCCCGAACGTGTTGCACAAGAGGATGCCCGCGACTTGATTCCCGAACTCGGCGTGCGCCGTCTGGGCAGCCACCAAGTCAGGCTGGAGCGTGTCCGCCTCGACGTCGATGAACAGTGGCTGGTAACCGCACCAGTCGATTGCCTGAGGACCTGCCGCGAAGGTGAAGGACGGCACGATGATGAACTTCGAGCCGTCGCCACGTCCGATGACCTCGGATAGGGCCGCCATAAGCCCCAATGTGGCATTGGCGAAGGTGGCCGCTTTGAATCCCGGGCCGACATAGGACGCGAGGGCCTCCGAGAATTCCCGTTCGTAGGGACCGAAGTTCGTGTACCAATTCGCCTCGACGATCCGGCCCATGTCGGCCGCGATGTCCTCTGCCCGAGGGAACGACGGCCGAATGAATGGAACCTTATATGACACGTAACCAGTCCTCACTGGCACGCACCCTGCGTGCCGGAATCCCCAGATAAACGGAATCGGGCTCGGCGTCTGTGAGCAATACCGCGCCCGCCCCGAGAATTGTCCCGGAGCCGACGGATACTCCGCTGGACACGACTGCCCCGATCCCCAGGAACACTCCATGCCCCAAGACACATCTCCCCGCAACGTGCACCCCCGGAGAGATGGTGACATAGTCACCGATGTCCGTACCGTGGCCGATCGTCGAGGCCGGATTGACAACGACGTGCCGGCCCAGCCGGACGAATGACGAGACAACAGAATGCGGCGCCACGATACAACCCCCCGCGAGCGAAGCGCTGGAAGCAACGTATGCGCTGGGGGCGATGATCGTGGTGTACTGGGTTCCCGCCCAAGCGTGGACCAGCTCCCGACGGAGGCCGGGGGCACCCACGGCCGCCGTCACCGGCAACACGTACAGGTCCGGACTCGATGCCTCGACGTCGACCTGCCATGGACGTGCGTCGTCGAGGTAGTGGCCAGTGACGGCCCGGTAGGCGGAGCTCACTGAGCCGCCGTATTCCAGAACCTCGGCCGCGAGTCCCCCATCACCGAGAAGTACCCGGGTCGGCCGGGCCGTGGCTTGAGCGTGACCACGTGGGACGTCAGCGCCCGGCCGTGTGGTGGGCGCGAGGCCGTCTACCACCTCACACGTCGCCGGGCCTTGCCGGCAAGGGCGCGTCCATATCGGACCGCACGTACGAAGCCCCGGAGGGGTCTCGCGAGCCTCCATGCCGGACTGTGGACCAATGCATTGAGCTCGTTGCGGGCTCCTCGACCCGCCAGAAGCCACCGCACATCCGTGACACTTCCAGACGGTAGCACCAGCGTCGACCCGTCGAGCTTCTCCCAGACCCGAGCCTCAGACCAGGCCCACGAGTCCTTCGAATGGTCGGTATAAGAGGACGCTCCGCCTTCCCAACGACGGTAAATGGCGGTGAGAGCATTGACGTCATCCACGCCGCACATGGTGGACCCTCGCAGAATCATGTCCCAGTCCTCACACACTGTGAGGTCCTCATCGAATTCCAGCCCGTAGGTGACGAAAAGGCTCCGGGGGAAGGCCCACGACATGAATGGGGAGTAGTTGACCTCAAAGTGAGCGAGCTGGTCAAACTCCCGCGGGTAGGCGGCCTTGGGCCAGGAGATGGTTCGAAAACCTTCCTGTGCCTGGGGCCATTTCTCAGGAGCGACGTTTTGGACGGCGACCACCCCACGCAGCAACCGGCCGCTGCTCGTCTCCGCAACACGCTCAAATTCGGCAACCCAATTCCCGAATAGGAGGTCGTCATCGTCAAAGACGGCGATGTAGCGTCCCGTCGCAGCGTGAATGCCCGCGTTGAGCGGCCGCGCGCGGTTCCCGCCTTTGACCTCCAGAATGCGGATCCGTCCGCCGAAGGACGCCGGCTGCGAGGCAATGATCTTCCGCACCGCTGCGGCGCCGACCGGGTCGGAGTCGTGGTCGATGACGATGACCTCGAAGTCCTGGCTCGTTTGCCCGGCAAGGCAGAGAAGGGCATCCTTGATGGGCTCCAGCCGGCGCCCCTGAGTTCTGAGCAGGACGCTCAGGAACGGCCCGTCGGCGACCGGCTCAGCGATCGCTTCCTGGACTGCGTGCAAGGCGCTCGCAAGGCGGGGGTCAATCGCAGGCTCGGAGAGCAGGTGATCTACCAGCCCGGAGATCGATGACGTGCGCACGGTGGCGACTGCCTCAGAAACGGTGGACGGCATAGTTGCCTCCGATAAATTGTGCAACTGTGTGGGAGGAATCCACCGGGAGCGGCAGTGTCCCCTCTGATCGTCTGCGTTCGAAGCTCTCGACCACTTTCCGAGCGACTTCGGTCCCCTCCGCGCGGAATTGGCGTACGAGCTTTGACACCAGATCTGGGCGCGAGTACTTGTGTGCCAGAAAGATAGCCGCCTCTGCCGAGAAGTAGACTTCCGCACTGCTGGCAGGCCAGTCGGCGGTCACTGTCAGGCGCTTGTCATGGAAGACCCGTGCCGCCGGTTCGTACACGACCCGATAGCCCGCGAGCCTCAGCTGCCACGAGTAGTCGACGTCGTCGCAATACAGGAAGAAGGTCTTCGAGTCGAAGCCGTGCACACGGTCGAACGCGAGCCGCGGCGTCAGAGCGCAGGCTGTCGAGGCCCAACTTGTGTTGCCTGTCGCCACCTCGTAATCCTTGGGGTGTTCCAGGGGGACCTGGCGAGCCTCGGCTATACCGACTGAGCCGACAACCACGCGCGCCAGAGCTTCAACGGCGTCGGGTGCGACCACAGCGTCCGGATTGAGGATAAGTATGAGATCTGAGACGGCCTTTGGCGCAAGCGCGTTGTGACCGGCGGCGGAACCCAGGTTCGCCCCAAAAACGTGGTACTCGAACGACCCACCCTGGTCGAGGACCAGAGACCGGATGTCCGCCTGGTGAGACGCGTCGAGAACTTCGACGTCACTGCAATCTCCGAGCAGCAGGGACCATTCGCCGATCAAACCCTCTGCCCGAGCCCACTTGACGGACGTTGCCACGGCCTCCGCCGCTCGCACGATTTCCCGAGGCGCGTTCCCGAAAAGAACGGACTGTACAACGAGACTGCGCACGTCAGGCACGAGCGATGCCCACCTTGGATTCCAGCTCTGACCCAATCCACGCCTGAAGTGCAGCGAGTCCGCGTTCCACGCTCCAACGTGGGGTCCACTCAAGTTCACGAAGCGTGTCATCGATGACGCAGGCAGCGAAACGCACGTCTCCATCTCGGTACGCGCCATTCACCACAGGAGCAGGGGCACCGTAGTAGTCCGCGATCGCCTGCGCCAGCTGCTCAATCGTCGTCGCAACTCCTGACCCGACATCGAGCACCGGCAGGGGGGCACCGGACTGGCGCTTGAGGACCGCGACGAAGGCATCAGCCACGTCCTCGATGTAGACCAGGTCGCGAACGATCTGACCGTCTTCGTACAGTGGGATCGTTTTGCCTTCCCGAGCCCACTGGGAGAACAGGGACACAATGCCCGTGTACGAGTTTATGAGGGACTGACCCGGTCCATATACGTTCTGGAGGCGAAGAATGGAGATGCGCACGTCGTGCGATCCGCCCCACGCAGAGAGGATGTTCTCCTGGGCGAGCTTCGTTGCTCCGTACACGCTCGTCGGAGCCGGAACGCTCTCTGCCGCAAGGCTCGCTAATCCCGTAGCGTCAGGGAAATCCCATTGTCCGGCCTCGAACTGGGCGTGAGAGCGCTGACCCGGACGGAAAACCGTTCCGTCGCTTTTCTCCCATCGGCCCTCCCCATAGACGGCGCGACTGCTGCTCAGAACGATGTGGGTCGGAAGGTGGTCCGTGCGACCCAGTGCGTCCAGCATCTCGGTCGTCCCGACCACGTTGACCAAGGCGTGTCGGCTGGCTTCATGCAGGGATTGAGCAGTCCCTGTTTCGGCGGCGAGGTGGATGATGATGTCCGGCTTCACGCCGGCCAGAGCCGAATCCCAGACCGCAGGGTCCGTCACGTCCCCCACGATCAGTTCGGCGGACTCATGGAGGTCGGCCGGCCGCGAACCGCTCGCGTGAACCTGAGGGTGCAGGGAATCGAGGACCACCCACCGGTCATATTGCTGTGCCAGTTTCTGAGACAAAGCGCTGCCGATAAAGCCCGCGCCGCCCGTCACCAATACTGTCGAGGAATTCTTTGCAGTCACTTTAATCTTCCTTCATTTGCGAAACAACGGGCACGGGGGCCACGGTAGACGTTACCGGTACTGGCTGTGCGGTACGGAGGGGCCGCAAGCTTCTCGCCTTGTCGAACCAGTGGCTCCAGCCTCTGCCGGGGCCCCAGTCTTTGAGAGCCATCGCGCGTTTCTCCACAAGATGCCAACTCAACCAGGCGCAGCCAAAGGTGAGTACCAGGGCGATCAGCGCATAGGGAAAGTATCCGAACTTGTACCATCCGAGATGGGCCGTGACTTGCTGTACCAAGAATCCGTAAATGTAGACCCCGTAGGAATAGTCGTTCTTCGATCCAACCCACTGCACCTGACGCGGGAGGCTGGCGGCGAGGTACAGCACGAAATACGTTCCCGCGATGACGCCGATCGTCATGAAACCGCCATAGCGAAGGCTCAGAAGCAGGACCAGGCCAGAAAGTATCCCGAGACCGTTTCCGTACACGATCTTTTTGGAGTAGACGGCGATGGAGGCGCCGAGCATGAATGTGAAGGTCAGCGTGATCCGCTGCGTGTCCGATAGGTAAGGCGCAATCGCCGCCAGACCGCTGGGGTTCGTCACGTTCACGATTTGGATCACGAAGAGAAGCATCGTCACGATCGGCACCAGGATCTTCGCTTTGTAGAAGACACCGAATGCCACTCCCGCGCCGATGAGCAGGTAGCACTGCCACTCGTAGATCAGCGTCCAGATTGAACCGTTGAAGACGCTCGCTCCCACCTCGCGTCCGTACGGAGTCGTCGTCGCAAAGATGTCATAGATGCCGTAGGTGCCAATGTTCAGCGTCCAGTTCGCCGTGAAATAGTTCAGCGGGTTGTTCGGGGCGAGGGTGAAGTAGTTCGAGATGGCGTGGCCCGTGGTGACCCAGACGATGGGTGCGATCACGAGGGCGGTCAGGAGGAGAACAGTCCAATACGCAGGAAAGATCCGGAGGACACGTCGCCACAGGAACTGAACGACGTCCGAGGACATCCCGCTCTTCGCGATCAGGTATCCGCTGATGGCAAAGAAGCCGGCGACCGCCAGGCTACCCAGCGACGCTTGGTCTCGGGTGAGCCGAAAAAAGGGGTCCGCGCCGTAGCCGCCGAGTGGGAAAGCATGGTCGAAGATCACCACCGACGCGAGGATCAGGCGGATCAGCCCCAGGGAGTTCCTGTGGCCGCCCAGAGCCTCGGAAATCGAGATCTGCACTTTTTCCTTCTCGCTCACTGGAGCCGCGGTGCCAGGAAGGGACGTCACAGGTTTCCTCCAAAGGAAAGCGAGTCGAGATAAGCGCTGATGGTGGGGGTGGCCTCGCCCGCCGTAACGAGTTCACCGTGATTGAGCCAAGCTGCGTGGTCACACATGTCCTGAACAGTCGACATGGAGTGACTGACGAGAATGACGGTCTTACCCGCCTCTTTGAAGTCGACGAACTTGAGCCTGCACTTCTCCTGGAATTCCGCGTCTCCGACGGCGAGAACCTCGTCCACGACCAAAACGTCCGGGTCGACGTTGATCGCGATCGCGAAGCCCAGGCGCACATACATCCCTGACGAGTAGTTCTTGACCGGCTGGTCAATGAACTGCTCGACCCCGGAGAAGTCGACGATCTCATCGAACTTACGGGTGATCTCCTTCTTGGACATGCCCAGAATCGAACCGTTAAGGAAAACATTGTCCCTTCCGGAAAGCTCGGGATGGAACCCGGAACCCACCTCCAGAAGTGCGGCGAGACGGCCTCTCGACGTGATCGTCCCCTTTTCCGGGTAGTAGATCTTCGCAAGGCACTTCAACAGCGTGGATTTGCCTGAACCGTTGCTTCCGATTAGTCCGAATGTCGAACCGGTGGGTACTTCAAATGAAATATCCTTCAGCGCCCAGAAATCCTCGTGGACGGAGCGTCGACCACGCATGATGGTCGACTTCAGGGACTGGTTTCGCTCGTGATACAGGCGGAAGCTCTTGCTCAGCCCATCCACCTTCACAGCTATGTCACTCACAGTGCCTCAGCCAAACCTTTCTCATTGCGCCGGAATACCCAGAGGCCGACAGCCAAGGCGGCAACCGCGGATACGGCACAGAACAAGACATCGTTCACCTCTGGCCAACGATTGTCATAGAGCAGGTTCCGGAAGACCGCCACGAACCGCTCCATGGGATTCAATCGGTAGATATCAAGAACCGTGACGTTTGTGCCCATAAGGGGCCCAATACGCGCGGACTGCGCCTCCACCAGCGAGATGGGATAGATGATGGGCGTCATGTAGATCCATATCTGCATGAGAATACCGACGAAATATTGAGTATCCCTGAAATACACATTCGCGATCACCAGGACGAGCACCAGGCCTGCAGCGAAAACCGCCAGGATCACCATCATCAGCAGGACGAACGGCAACCAGGGCAGAACCCATGCACCGCAAATCAGAAGAACGGCGACCAGGACACCCATTTCGAACAGCCAGTTGAATCCAATCGAACCAACAGTCGAAAGCGGTAGAACGATTCTCGAGAAATGGACCTTCTGCACCAGGCCTGCATTAGCAAGGATGGAACCCATACCGGTTTGTACCGAGGCCGAGAAGAACGTGAAAGGGAGGAGCCCACACAAGAGCCAGACGGGAAAGATATTGAGCCCGGACGGGTCACCGGGGGGCGGCGTAACCCTCAGGATGAATGCAAAGACAATCGTGTAGACGAGCATCGTCGCAAGCGGGTTGACGAGAGACCACAGCTGCCCGAAGACAGTGCGCTTGTACTGGCCTCTGATCTCACGAAGAGTCAAGTTGGCCAGAAGTTCTCGCGAAGCGAGAACTTCCTTCAGGTATCGCATGTAACCTCACTGGGCGGCCGGTCGGTATGGCCGCAGATCAATCTAGCCTAGAACTATGATTGAGTCCCTATGGCCACCGAACCCCACACTCCCCTAGATTCCTCCCGTGTCGCAGTCGTAACCGTGAGCTATGGGTCGGAAGAAGTTCTCGGCCCGTTCCTCGCGTCTCTGGAAGCGGCAGCCGATGTCCCTCTGCGCGTGATCGTGGCGGATAACAAACCGTCCCAGGGTTCGAATGCCATCGCAACGATGACCGCTCTCGCCGGCGCTGAGTACCTGCCGCTGGCTTCGAATCGAGGTTATGGCCAGGCGATCAACGAGGCCGTCAAGGGACTTCCTGCGGAGATCGAATGGGTCGTGGTCAGCAATCCCGACGTCACGGCTGAACCAGGATCGATCGACGTGCTCCTCGCCGCGGTAACCGGCGATTCATCAATCGGTGCAGTGGGCCCGCGCATCCTCTCCGCGGCCGGCGACGTCTACCCGTCGGCGCGCACGATTCCCTCACTGAGGTCCGGAGTCGGGCACGCCCTCTTCGCGAATCTGTGGCAGGGGAACCCGTGGACGCGTCGCTACCGACGGGAAACGGGTGCCGAGCTGGTTCGGAGGGACGCCGGGTGGCTGTCTGGCGCATTCCTACTGGTGCGGCGATCCGTTTTCGATCAGTTGAACGGATTCGATGAGAGTTACTTCATGTACTTCGAAGACGTCGATCTCGGCTATCGGATCGGGAAGCTCGGTTTTCACAATGTCTACGAGCCGTCCGCTGTTGTCGTCCATACCGGCGCACACTCCACTCAGGGCGAGTCCGCACGCATGATCCGGGCTCATCACGACAGCGCGAAGAGGTTCCTCTTCAAGAAGTACCCCGGACCCGTGCTTTTCCCCCTGCGATTGGTGCTTTCCACCGGGCTATCCATCCGCGCCCGGATCGAAGAGCGACGAGTGCTCCGTTAGTTGCCCAGCAAACCCAAGAGGTAGCGTCCGTAACCGCTCTTGACGAGCGGGGCGGCCAACTCAGCGAGTCGAGCCTTGTCAATCCAGCCTGCCCGAAAGGCGATCTCCTCGATGCAGCCGACCTTGAAGCCCTGACGGTCTTCGATCACGCGCACGTACTCCGACGCCTGCATCATCGATTCGAACGTGCCCGTGTCGAGCCATGCGGTTCCGCGGTCGAGAACCTGCACATGCAGGTTGCCCTGGGCGAGGTAGCGCTCGTTGACGGTGCTGATCTCGAGCTCGCCGCGCGCGCTGGGCTCGATGGTCTTCGCGATCTCGACGACCGAGTTGTCGTAGAAGTAGAGGCCGGGCACCGCGTAATTGCTCTTCGGCTTCGTCGGCTTCTCCTCGATCGACAGCGCGGTCATGCTCTCGTCGAACTCCACCACGCCATAGGCGCTGGGGTTGCTCACGTGGTACGCGAAGATCCGCGCGCCCACCAGGTCCGCGTTGCCTCGCAGGGCTGAACCCAGGCCTGCGCCGTGGAAGATGTTGTCGCCGAGCACGAGAGCGACGCTCTCGTCCCCGATGAACTCCTCGCCGATGATGAACGCCTGGGCGAGCCCGTCCGGTGACGGCTGCGAGGCGTATTCGATCCGCAGGCCGAGGTGGGATCCGTCGCCGAGCAGTGCCCGGAACTGGTCGTTGTACTCGGGCGTGGTGATGATGAGGATCTCATTGATGTCCGCCATCATCAGCGTCGACAAGGGGTAGTAGACCATCGGCTTGTCATAGATGGGCATCAGCTGCTTGGAGATGGCCTTGGTGATCGGCCACAGCCGGGTGCCGGAGCCGCCGGCGAGGATGATTCCGCGCATTGTCACTTTCCTTCGTTCAGGGAGTCGTAGAACGCACGCGCGTCGGCCCAGGTGGGCAGCAGGCCGCTGGCGGCCACTTCGGCCAGGCTCGGCGCATCCGTGTCTTTCGGGGACAGCAGCAGTTCGCCGGCTTCGGGCGGGAAGACGAGGCCGATGTCGGCGTCGAGCGGGTTGATGCCGTGCTCGCGGCCCGGGTTGAAGGGCGCGGTGACGAGGTAGCTGACCGTGGCGTTGTCGGTGAGCGCGACGAAGCAGTGACCGAGGCCCTCGGCGATGTAGATCGCGCGCCGGTCGGTGTCGTCGAGCAGCACGCTGTCCCACTGGCCGAAGGTCGGGGAGCCCACGCGAATGTCGATGACGAAGTCGAGGACGGCGCCGTGCGTGGCCGTGACGTACTTGGCCTGGCTCGGCGGGATGTCGGCGAAGTGAATGCCGCGCACGGACCCGCGCTTGGACACCGACGTGTTGGCCTGAGCGATGTCGAGGCGGTGCCCGATCGTCTCTTCGAGGCGGTCGAAGCGGTACCACTCGAGGAAAACCCCCCGGTCGTCGCCGAACTGCTTCGGAGTGATTTCGTAGGAATCGGGGATGGAGAGTTCGCGGATCTTCACCGGGGAAGTCTACCAAGCGCTGTCCGGTAGAATCGCGGGGGCACTTTCATCAAACGGAACGGTTACCTCCATATGAAGATCCTCGTCACCGGCGGAGCCGGTTTCATCGGCTCGAACTTCGTTCGGCGCACCCTCGAAGACGCCTACCCCGGTCTGGAAGGCGCGGAGGTCGTCGTGCTCGACGCCCTCACCTACTCGGGCAACCTGGAGAATCTGGCCCCGTTCGCCGCGTCCCCGCGGTACTCGTTCGTGCACGGGGACATCCGTGACGCAGCGCTGCTCGACGAACTCTTCCCCTCCCTCGACGCCGTCGTGCACTTCGCCGCGGAGTCGCACGTGGACCGCTCGGTGCGCGACGCGTCGATCTTCGTCGAGACGAACGTGCTCGGCACGCAGCAGCTACTCGACGCGGCCCTGCGCCACGACCTGGGGCGTTTCGTGCACGTTTCCACCGACGAGGTCTACGGCTCCATCGCCGAGGGCTCGTGGAACGAAGAGCGCGCGCTCGAGCCGAACTCCCCCTACTCGGCCTCCAAGGCCGGCAGCGACCTGCTCGCCCGCAGCTACCACCGCACGCACGGTCTGAACATCTCGATCACGCGCTGCTCGAACAACTACGGGCCGTACCACTTCCCGGAAAAGGTCATCCCGCTGTTCGTGACGAACCTGATCGACGACAAGCACGTTCCTCTCTACGGCGAGGGCAACAACATCCGTGACTGGCTGCACGTGGACGACCACACCCGCGCCATCGCCATGGTGCTCGTCGGCGGCCGCGCCGGTGAGATCTACAACATCGGCGGCGGCACAGAGCTCACCAACAAGGAGCTCACCGAGATGCTGCTCGAGTCGACCGGCAAGGACTGGTCCTACGTCGACCGGGTCGCCGACCGTCTCGGCCACGACCTGCGCTACTCCGTGGACATCTCGAAGATCCAGGCCGAACTCGGCTACGCGCCCCTCGTTCCGTTCGAGCAGGGCCTCGCGGATGTCGTGCAGTGGTACCGGGACAACCGCACCTGGTGGGAGCCGCTCAAGGCCCGTGCGGCATTGAGCTGATGACGCGGTACCTGATCACCGGCGCGGCCGGAATGCTCGGCCGCGACCTGCAGGCCGCCCTCGCGGGCCGCGACGTGACGGCCCTCGACCGCGCCGAGCTGGACATCACCGACCAGGACGCGGTCCTGGCTGCGGCCACCGGCTTCGACGTCATCATCAACGCCGCCGCGTACACCAAGGTGGACGATGCCGAGACCAACGAGGATGCCGCGTACGCCATCAACGCGACCGGCCCGCGCAACCTGGCGCTGGCCGCGGCCGCCACCGGGGCCAAGCTCGTGCAGGTGTCGACCGACTACGTGTTCGACGGCAGGGCCACCTCCCCATACCCGGAGGACACCTCGATCGACCCGATCTCCGCCTACGGCCGCACCAAGGCCGCCGGCGAAGCCTTCGTGCTGCAGGGACACCCGACGGGCAGCTACATCGTGCGCACCGCCTGGCTCTACGGCCAGCACGGCCCGAACTTCCCCAAGACCATGCTGAAGCTCGCCGCCGCGCGCGACACCCTCAGCGTCGTCGACGACCAGGTCGGCCAGCCCACCTGGACGGCCGACCTGGCCGCGCAGATCGTTGCCCTGCTCGACTCCGGCGCGCCCGCCGGCATCTACCACGGCACCAGCTCCGGCGTGACGAGCTGGTTCGGCTTCGCCCAGGCGGTCTTCGCCTCGGCCGGCCTCGACCCGGCGCGGGTCACCCCCACCGACAGCTCGCAGTTCGTGCGGCCGGCCCCCCGGCCGTCGTACTCGGTGCTCGGGCACGACGCCTGGGCCTCTGCCGGCCTGGCCCCCATCCGCGACTGGCGCGAGGCGCTCACCGCGGCGGCCCAGCAGGGGATCTTCGAAGACAAATGACCACCCTGCGTGTTGTCCTGGACCAGATGATCGCACCGGTCCCGGGCGGAATCGGACGCTACACCGAAGAACTGACCCGGGCCCTGATCGCCGCGGCCCCGGCCGAGTGCGACGTCGAGGGAATCGTGTCGTCCTCCCCGGCCGAGCACTACGCCCTGATCGAGGCTGCCCTGCCCGGCCTGGCCGGCCTGCACAAGACCACGCTTCCCCGCCGGGAGCTCGCCGCGGCCTGGCAGCTGGGCATCGCCAACACGTCCGGGTCCGGCATGATCCACGCCCCGTCGCTGCTGGCCCCATTGCGCCGCCACAGCATGGTCAAGGACGGCAGCCAGGTCGCGGTGACCATCCACGACGTGCTGGCGTGGACGCATCCGGAAGCCCTCACCCCCACCACCGTGGCCTGGACCAAGGCCATGGTGCGGCGCGCCCGCAAGCACGCGGATGCGGTCGTGGTGCCCAGCCACGCCGTGGCCCAGCAGCTGGCAGAGATCGCTGACTTCGGCGACCGGGTGCGCGTGATCGGCGGCGGGGTGGGAAGCGGCCTCCGGCTGCCGTCGAACTCCTCCGCGACCGAGATCATCGCGGAACGCCTGGGCCTGCCGGCCGAGTACATCGTCACCGTCGGCACGCTGGAACCGCGCAAGGCGATCACGGCCCTGATCGCCGGCCTCGGTTTGCCGGGATCCCCGGATCTTCCCCTGATCGTGCTCGGACCCGACACCTGGGGCGAACTCGACCTGGCCTCCGTCGCGGACGAGGCCGGCCTGCCCTGGGGCCGGGTGCGTGCGATGAACGGCCTGACCGACGAGGAACTCGCCGTGGTCATCTCCCGGGCCGCCGTGTTCGTCTACCCGAGCCTGGAGGAAGGCTTCGCCGGACCGATGATCCAGGCGTTCCACCTGGGCATCCCGGTCATCCACTCCGACGCGCCCGCCCTGCTCGAGGCCGCCGGCGACGCCGGACTGGCCGTGGAGCGTGAGGATGCCGCCGGTTACCCCGAGCGGCTCGCGGCGGCCCTGACCCGGGTGCTGACCGACACCGCGCTGGCCAACCGGCTGAGCATTTTCGGCAGCGACCGGGGCCGCGCGTTCAGCTGGCGCGACTCCGCCGAGCGGGTCTGGCTGCTGCACGCCGACCTGTAGGCCGGCGGCCCCTTACTGGGCCGGGGCGTCGGTCGCGGGCGGGGCCAGGGCTTCCTGGATCAGGCTGCGGATGACGTCGTAGTCGGGATTCTCCGGGTCGACGTTGTTGTCGGGAACCAGTTCGACCGACTTGATCGGCAGCTTCTTGGTCTTGGACGCGAGGTTCGTGAAGTAGCCGAGCATGCCCTGCGGGATGTCGGTCTTCACGACCTGGGACCCGGCCGATGCCACGGCCTGGAACTTCGACAGCACGTTGGCCGGGTTGGCCTGCGCGAGGATCGCCTCTTGCACCTGCCGCTGCCGCACCATCCGGTCATAGTCGCTCGTGTCGTGGCGTGAGCGGGCGTACCAGAGGGCGTGGTAGCCGTCCATGTGCTGCCTGCCGGGCTCGAACCAGAACGCGACCTCGGTGAAGGTTTCGTCGGTGTGCACCGGGACCCGGTGGTCGACGGTGATGTCGACCCCGCCGAGCGCGTCCACGAGGTCGGAGAAGCCCTGCATGTCGATCAGAACGTAGTACTGGATCGTCAGCCCGGTGACGCCCTGGGCGGCGTCGCGCATGCCTTCGATTCCGGGCTCGCTGCCCTGGTCGACCGCTTTGGGGTACATCTCCGGGCTCTTCAGCTCGACCTCGGTGAAAATGGAGTTCAGCATGCAGGCGTCGACCTCGCAGCCGTCGATGGCGCCGTACCCTTCCGGGTACAGGTCGGCCAGCGGCCCGGGCGAGAACGGGACGTCCTCGAGGTTGCGGGGCAAGCCGATCATGCTGGCCTGGCCGGTCTCGGCGTCGATGCTGACCACGGAGATGCTGTCGGGGCGCAGACCGTCGCGGTCGGGTCCGGCATCGCCGCCGAGCAGCAGGATGTTGTAACGGCCGTCGACGGGGGGTTCGGTCGGGCCGGCCATGAAGACCGACGACAGGAACCCGCTGGCCGTCGTCGCCAGGTAGGCGCCGTAGCCCGCCGTGCCGACCACGGCCACCATCAGCACGGTCGTGAGGGCCGCGATCACCGGGCGGGAACGGGGGACGGCCCGCACCAGCCGAACCAGCCGGAGGGTGTCGAGGGTGAGGACCAGCCAGACCACGGCGTAGACCGCGAGCAGCAACGCCGCCGCCCACAGGCCGATCGAGTTCGTGAAGACCGTGAGGACGACCGTCGGCCAGAGCACGTACACCACGCCGGCGATGACGGCGAGGGTGATCAGCGTGAACGTCATCCGCAGGCCGAACCGGCCCAGGCGGCGGCTGCCGGCCAACACCTGAACGGAGCCGGGCAGCACGAAATTGAGTACCACGAGCCACCAGGCCCGCTTGGTCATCACCTGGGGGGAACCGAGGTCCGGTCTCCGGATCGGGCTGCTGGCGCTCGTCATAGTCTCGCTTGGAGGGCCGCGTTCTTCTGCTCGACCTGGGCGGCGAGGGCCTCCGCGTAGTCGAGCAGTTTGACTCGGAGCGAGTCGTCTGCGGTGGCGAGCACCTTGACGGCGATCAGGCCCGCGTTGCGGGCGCCGCCGATGGAGACGGTGGCCACCGGAACGCCGGCCGGCATCTGAACGATGGACAGGAGCGAGTCGAGCCCGTCGAGGCGGCCGAGCGGCACGGGCACGCCGACGACCGGGAGGGTGGTCACGGCCGCGAGCATTCCGGGCAGGTGGGCGGCGCCGCCCGCGCCGGCGATGATCACCCGGAGACCGCGCGCGTGGGCGGTCTTGCCGTAGTCGATCATCTTCTCCGGGGTGCGGTGCGCCGAGACGACCTGCACCTCGAAGGGCACGCCGAAGTCGCGCAGCAGCTGCGCGGCGTCGCTCATCACGGGCCAATCGGAATCGGATCCCATGACCACGCCGACAAGGGGCGTCACGGATTCGTCCGACGAAGCGGTTTCGGGCACGGAAGTCTCAGGCACGGAGTCGATCTTATGGCTCAGTCCTGAAAGATCGCCGCAGTGGCACGCGTCTGGTAGACCACATCGTCCAGATCGGAGCCTCCCGCGGTGACGTGGCCGACCTTGCGGCCCGGGCGCGGGGCCTTGCCGTAAGTGTGCACTTTGACCGACGGATGCGCCGCGAACGCCGCCGGGAACCGCTCCGAGAGCGCCCCGACCCCCGGCCCGCCGATGATGTTGACCATGACCGTCCAGGGGTCGCGGGCATCCGTCGCCCCCAGCGGCAGGTCGAGCACGGCCCGGAGGTGCTGCTCGAACTGACTCGTCGTGGACCCCTCGATGGACCAGTGGCCGCTGTTGTGGGGGCGCATCGCCAGTTCGTTGACCAGGAGCCGTCCGTCCGAGGTCTCGAAGAGCTCGACGGCCAGCATCCCGGTCACGCCGACACCCTCGGCGACCCGCACGGCGATGTCGGCCGCGAGCTGCTCCAGCCGGCCCTCCGACCCCGGCGCGGGGGCGATGACCTCCGCGCAGACGCCGCCCTTCTGCACGGTCTCCACGACCGGCCAGACCGCGATCTGGCCCGAGGGCCGCCGGGCGACGAGCTGGGCCAGCTCGCGCCGGAAGTCGACGAGTTCCTCGACCAGGAGGGCGCCCGCGTTGCCGTCCTCGGCGAGCGCGGCGAACCAGTCATCGGCCTCGTGCTCGTGGCTGACCAGCCGCACGCCCTTGCCGTCGTAACCGCCGCGGGCCGTCTTGACCACCGCGCGGCCACCGTGGCCGGCCAAAAACTCGCCCAGCTCGGCGGCGGTCTCCACCCGGGCCCAGTCGGGCACCGGCAGGCCGAGTTCGGTCAGTCGCTGCCGCATCAGTAGCTTGTCCTGGGCGTAGAGGAGCGCGTCCGGCCCCGGGTGCACGGCCACCCCGCGGGAGACGAGTTCGCGCAGGATCTCCTGCGGGACATGCTCGTGGTCGAACGTGATCACGTCGACGGACTCGGCGAAGGCCAGCACGACGTCGCGGTCGCGGTAGTCGCCGACCTGCACGGCGGCCAGGCCGGCGCTCATCCCCTCGCCCTCGGCCAGCACCCGGAGCTCGATGCCGAGATTCACCGCGGCCGGAATCATCATCCGGGCCAACTGACCGCCGCCGATCACGCCAACAGTGGTATTCATCCGTGCCCCAATTCCTCCGCGACCGTTCACTGCCCGGTAAGTGTTTTCTCAGGCAACAGACTGGACCGCGCCGTAGACTGCGAGTTTCGCACCTCTATCTTTGCCCATCGACTGGACGGATGCATGCCCAGAGCAACGGGGACAAGATCGCGGCTGCTGGCCTTCGCCAGCCAGGTCGCCAAGTTCGGCGCGGTCGGGCTCGTCGGCTTCGTCGTGGACATCACGGTGTTCAATCTGCTCCGCGCGAGCATTTTCAGCCCCGACCTGGTGCACGCCGGGCCGCTCTACGCGAAGATCGTGTCGACCATGCTCGCCATCGTCGCGAACTGGATCGGCAACCGGTACTGGACCTTCGGCGCGTCGCGCCAGTCGAAGACCATGCGCGAGGGGGCCGAGTTCTTCGCCGTCAGCCTGGCCGGCATGGGGATCGGCCTGGCCTGCCTCTGGGTCAGTCACTACCTGCTCGGGTATACCAGCGTGCTCGCCGACAACATCTCCTCGAACGTGGTGGGGCTGTTCCTGGGCTCGGTGTTCCGCTTCGTGCTCTACCGCTACTGGGTCTTCTCCCCCGTCCGCCAGGCGGGCCGGGGCGCCGCGACGGCCCTGAACGACGGCTCACGAACCGACGGCTCACGAACCGGCACCGCCCGTACCGACACCGGGAGCCTAGCGACGGCCCCACAGAGGTGACGGGTCGGCGGTGATCGACTGGTCATGACCGACGGTGCCGACCCGGGCGCGGGACTGTTCCATCAGATCGTGCAGCACCTGCTGCACCAGCACGGGGTTAGGCACGTCCTTGAGCACGAGCGGATGCTCCGGGCCGGTTTTGATCACCACGTCGCCCGAGCGCACCAGCGACTGCAGCCAGGTCGTGCGCACGGTCACGTCATAGCCGCGGCTGTGCAGCAGCTCCTGGCGGGTGCGCACGAAGACCCCCCGGCGGAAGATGATGCGCCGGGTGGTGATCGTGTACCGATGGTTCAGCCAGGAGACGAGCGGGAGCAGCCAGAACAGCAGCACGACGGCCACCGCCCCGGCCAGCAGGGCAGTGTTCTGCCAGGGCTCAGGCAGCGAGCCGTAGTAGTAGCCGGTGGCACCGCAGGCGGCCAGCAGGAACAGGGTCGGCCAGAACAGCACGCGGGCGTGCGGACGCAACCGGGCCACGACCGATTCGGCCGGAGGCGTCACGCTGGCTGTGCCGGTCCCCGCTGACTTTGTCATAACCCATTAATACCGCAGGTGGGTGACATCTCCGGCGGCGACGGCCTGCAGCTCGCCATCCGCCTGGTCCTCGACGATCAGGCGGCCGCTGCGGTCGAGGGCGATCGCGGTGCCGACCAGGTCGGTGCCGCCCGGGAGCTGCACCCGCACGACGGAGCCGAGGGTGCCGCACAGCTCGGTGACCGCCTGCAGCAGCCCGCTTCGCACCGGGTCGCCATTCGCGGCGACGAACGCGGCCGTCAGGACCCGCAGTTCGGTCAGGTAGTGCGCAAGGACGGCGTCCGGGTCGGGCGGAGTGCCCGTGACCAGCTGCAACGAGGTGGAGGTGAGGGTGGGGAGGTCGTGTTCGTCGAGGGACACGTTCAGGCCGGTCCCGATCACCAGCCCGCGCGCATCCGGCAGGAGCTCGGAGAGGATGCCGGACACTTTGTACCCGTCGATCAATACGTCGTTGGGCCACTTCAGGGTGACCTCGTGCCGGGGGCTGTCCTCGTCCGGCGGCGCGGCCCGGGCGGCGAGCCCGGCTTCCACGGCCGCCCGCACGGCGCGCGTCATCGCCGCCCCCGCCAGCAGCGGGAACCAGCCGAAGTGGTCGACGGGCAGCGGGGCTCCCCCGACCCGGGGGCGGAGCAGCACGGAGACGGCCAGGGATTTGCCGGTGGGGGCCAGCCAGGTGCGACCCAATCGGCCGCGACCGCGAGTCTGGTTGTCGGTGACGACCGTCGACAGGTCGGGCCAGGCGGCGGCATCCGTGCCCGCCGCGTGGCCGACGAGCACGTCGTTCGTCGACCCGGTCTCGGCCAGGTACTCGAAACGCGGTACGACCTCGCGGCTGAGCGGAAACTCCATGCGGCCCTCTTCTCGTGGCTAACTCAGGCTATTCTCCCGAATCCGGGCCTAATCATCCTCTTTTGGCCGCCCAGTGGGCGTTTCTCCTGAGTTGGCCGCGGGGAGAACACGGGGAGAAGGGCAAGCGACCAGCAAACCGACCGGTTTTTGTAGACAATCGTCAACGATCGGGGGCAGGGGCTGGCCGGTAGAGTGAACGGCGTGACTGAGAACTCGCCCGCTGCGGGCCCCGACCTGTACACCACGGCTGGAAAGCTCGCCGACCTCAAGCTGCGCTACCACGAAGCCGTGACGGCCAGCGGTGAGGCCGCGATCGAGAAACAGCATGCCAAGGGCAAGATGACCGCCCGGGAGCGCATCGCCATGCTGCTCGACCAGGGTTCCTTCGTCGAGCTGGACGAGTTCGTGCGCCACCGCACGCACGCGTTCGGGATGGAGAAGAAGCGACCGTACGGCGACGCCGTCGTCACCGGCACCGGAACCATCCACGGCCGCCAGGTGGCCGTGTACTCGCAGGACTTCACCATCTTCGGCGGATCGCTCGGCGAGGTCGCCGGCGAGAAGATCATCAAGGTGATGGACCTCGCCCTCAAGACCGGGGTGCCCATCATCGGCATCCTCGACTCCGGCGGAGCGCGCATCCAGGAGGGCGTCGTCGCCCTGGGCAAGTACGGCGAGATCTTCCGCCGCAACACGGCCGCGTCCGGCGTCATCCCCCAGATCTCCATCATCTGCGGCCCCGCGGCCGGCGGCGCCGTGTACTCCCCCGCCCTGACCGACTTCGTGATCATGGTCGACAAGACCAGCCAGATGTTCGTCACCGGCCCCGACGTGATCAAGACCGTCACCGGTGAAGACGTCGGCATGGAAGAACTCGGCGGCGCGCTCACCCACAACACGGTCTCCGGGGTGGCGCACTACCTGGCAAGCGACGAACCCGACGCCCTCGATTACGCCCGCACCCTGCTCAGCTTCCTGCCGGACAACAACCTGGCCGACCTGCCCGTGTACGACAGCGACATCGAGCTGGAGACGACGGATGCCGACCTCAAGCTGAACACGATCATCCCCGACTCCCCGAATCAGCCCTACGACGTGAAGACCGTGATCGAGCACATCGTCGACCACGGCGACTTCCTCGAGACGCAGCCGCTGTTCGCCCCGAACATCGTGGTCGGCTTCGCCCGGGTCGAGGGACGCTCGATCGGCATCGTCGCCAACCAGCCCAGCGCCATGGCCGGCACGCTCAACATCCCGGCCGGCGAGAAGGCCGCCCGGTTCGTGCGGTTCTGCGACGCGTTCTCGATCCCGATCCTCACCCTGGTCGACGTGCCCGGCTTCCTGCCCGGCACCGACCAGGAGTGGACCGGGATCATCCGCCGCGGCGCCAAGCTGCTCTACGCCTACGCGGAGGCGACCGTGCCGCTGGTCACGGTCATCCTGCGCAAGGCCTACGGCGGCGCGTACATCGTGATGGGTTCCAAGCAGCTCGGCGCGGACATCAACCTGGCCTGGCCGACCGCGGAGATCGCCGTCATGGGCGGCCAAGGTGCGGTGAACATCCTCTACCGGGCCGAGATCAAGAAGGCCGAGGCAGCCGATGAGGACGTCGCCGCCGTGCGCACCCGCCTGGCCAACGAGTACACCTACAACGTGGCGAGCCCGTTCCTGGCCGCCGAACGCGGCGAGCTGGACGGCATCATCGAGCCGGCCACAACCCGCGTCGCGATCACCAAGGCTTTGCGCGCCCTGCGGACCAAGCGCGCGAGCCTGCCGCCCAAGAAGCACGGGAACATTCCGCTGTAGGCGGGCACCATGACCGATCCAGCGAATTCCCCCGACCCGGCCGCCGAGATGCGCTTCCTGACCCGCGGCGTCACCCCGCACGAGGCCGCGGCCCTGTCGGCGGTGCTGCACGGCCTGATGCGGGAAGAGAACGACAGCCTGCGCCAGGCGCCGGCACGAGGCCAGAGCGCCTGGCAGCGCAGCCAGCGCGGCATCCGCACGCCGATGGTGCCCGGCGACGGCCGGTGGCGCGGCTTCTCCGCCTGAGAACGGATGCCGGCCCAGCCGGTCCCCCTAAATGCCGACTTTTTTCGTGGTTCCGGTTCAAGCATGATTGAACTTGCCGGTGAGGTTCTCAGAACTTCACAGCCAGATCTCGCCGACTAGGGTAAGCAGGCGAGTTGTGGGGGCGAGTCAGGGTGACATTCGGGTTGTCGCCCTGACACGGAATGTCGAAAGGGGATCAACCTCACGGTTGGTCCCCTTTCGCTTTGACCGGCCCTGCTTGAACCGGGCCCGCGGGCCGCTCGCTGTCAGCGCGGGATCTCCAGCCACAGGTCGACCTCGGGTTCGGGCGATTCCTGTCCGAGCGCGCTGAGTCGGGCATCCGCGCTGCTGAGTCCGACGACGGTGACCGCGGTGGCGGATCCGTCACCGGCGGTGCGCGCGATGATCGAGTCGGCCGTGGTGCCGCCGATCGCGGCCGCCAGCGTGTTGAGGACGGTTTCGAGCTCGGGGCCGCGGATGTCGTCGATGTTGCCCTCGTCGAGCAGGGTGACGATCGCACCCCGGCGGCGGGCGGCCATGACCTGGTCGCGCACGGCGTCGTTGAGCAGCTTGCGACCGCGGATCTCGTCGCGCACGGCGGCCTCGAGGTAGCGGCATTCCTGGCGCTGCTCGGCGGTCAGGTCGCCGCCCCGGTCGATGATGCGGCGCAGCATCGGCGCGGCCAGGCGGATGGTCTGGGCCAGGCGCACCTGGCGCTCGTAGAGGTGGGCCTCCTGGGCGGCCTGCCACTCGGTCGCCTCCCGTTCGGCCAGGGCGTACTGCCGGGCGTCCCGGCCCGCTTTGGCCAGCGCGCGGGCGAGAATGACGGCGACCGCGACCCAGACGACGCTTCCGATCACGCCCATCGACCCCAGGGCCGCCGGACCGGCCCAGACGACCGTGTGCACCACCAACGCCCCGGCGCCGACCCAGGCGAGCGCCGGCTGCCGCCGGGTGGCCGTGATGGTCATCAGGGTTCCGACCGCCGCGACGTACCAGGTGGCGTAACCGTTGTCCACGGACCCGTCCAGCTGGCTGACCACGAGCAGCGGGATCATGGCGCAGACCGCGACGTTGAAGAAGGCCAGCCACAGCGGCATCCGCATGGGGCTCGTGGGCCACAGGCTCAGCACGGTCGCGACGAAGTAGACGACGATCGCCAGGACTGCCGGCCCCGGCGTGCGCGGCTGGTTCAGAGAATAGATGCCGAGCAGGACATGGTAGGTGGAGAAGAGGGCGGCCAGGGAGAGCACGAGGCCGCGCGGCACGGTGATCATGACGCGTGCCTCGCGGGCGCGGGCGGCCATTCGATGGTGATGGTGGTGCCCCGGCCGATCTCGGAGCACACCGCAACCGACCCGCCGGCGCTGGCGACACGGTCCTGGATCGAGATGCGCAGGCCCAGCCGTTCGGCCGGCACCGCGGCCGGGTCGAAGCCCACGCCGGAATCCGCGATTGTGACGGTGCAGCCGCCCTGGGCGTTCGCGCTCAGGGTCAGCGTGCGATCGGGTGTGAACTCGGCCGTCCCCGCGTGCTGCACGCTGTTCACCATGGCCTGCACGCTCGCTGCGAGGATCGCTTCGCTCGCGTGCACCGGGAGGCGGAGCGACTCGATCTGGCACTCGGTGACGGCAAACGGGACAGGGAAACGCTCGGCCGCCGCACGGATCTGCGCTGCCAGCTCGCCGAACGGCACCAGACTGTCGTCACCGGCCGGCACCAGGGCCGCTTCATTGAGCCGGTTCAGGGCATCCGCCGCCATCCCGGAGGCCAGTTCCGACGCCTTCGGGCCGCCCGCCGCCGCGGCGGCGAGGAACGTGGCGAGCACGCTGTCGTGCACGATCGAGTCCACCTGCACGCGTTCGACTTCGGTGGCGTGCTGCCGCACAGCGTTCGCGTACTGGTGCAATGCGTTCGTCTGCGCCGCGTCCACGGCGCCCGCCGTCTGCCTGAGCATGAAGATGATGATCAGGATGACCTCGCCAAGGAGGATCGCGTACACGGCGTCGAGGGAGGACAGGAGCACGTCGGCGCCGCCGCCGGACGGCTGGGACCGGATGACTCCGTAGACGACCGGCACCGCGAGGGTGTACACGGCGGCCCAGGCCAGTGGGAACGCGACCGCCGCACAGGCGGTCGCGATGGTGCACATGTACCAGAGCCACGGCTTGCCGTCGAGCACCTGGTTCGGGTTGATCATGAGCAGGGGCCACGCGATGAGCGCGCCCAGGTAGAACACCGCGACGGTGCCGGTGGCCGCCCGGACCGCCGTCTTCGTGACGGCCGCCACGACGACGGCGGCGAGGGACAGGCCGAGCAGCACCGGCGCGAGGAAGCCCATGATCGGCAGCCGTTCGGGGGCCTGCGCGAACATGATGGGCATCGCCTGAAGCGCGAAAACCACCCCCACGCCGGCGAGGGCGCGGGAGACGACCACCTCGATCCGGGTGCGACTGATCGGGTTGCGCGGCTGACGGGGGCCGGCGATCAGGTCGGAGCCGTGGGGGTCGAGTTCTGTGGGAGGCACGGGAGCGTGCCCGAGCCCGCCCGCAGTGTCAGCCGCGAGCATCCCCGCCGTCCGGGTCGAGGCCCGGCAGGATTCCGTCTTCGACGGCTCGGCGGAGCAGGTCCACCTTCGTGGGCGCCGGCCGGCCGACCTCGATGTACTTCACGCGGATGCGGTCGAGGTATTCGCGGGCGGTCGAGTGCGCGATGCCGAGTTGCATCGCGACCATCTTCAGCGGCAGGCCGGAGGCGTAGAGGTGCAGCACGTCGCGCTCCCGTCGACCCAACTGCGCCTTCGCGAAGTCACGGTCTGCGTCGATGGCCGTGGCCCATTCGAGGTTGTTGAGCACGTCGCCGCGGGCGACGGATGCCACCGCCGCCATCACGGTCGTCGTGGGCGAGGATTTGGGGATCACCCCGGCCGCTCCGGCCGCGAGCGCCTCCCTGACCAGTGCGACCCGGTCCGCGATGCTGTGCACCAGCACGGATGCCCCGGTGCTCTGGGCCCGATGCACATTGTCGGTGACGCGCGAGCCGTCGCCCAGCGACAGGTCGAGCACGATGACGTCGACCGGGCGGCCGTTGATCCCGTCGATGAGTTCCTGCACGGTGGGAGCGGTGAAGATGACCTCGAAGCCGACGTTCTCGCAGGCGGCCTTGATGCCCAGGCGCACCGACTCGTGGTCGTCGGCGATCCCGACCCGCACGGGGTGGTCGAGGACGATGCCGCCCTCGGGCAGGGTGGCCGCGGTCACGGGTGTGGTCGGGTCGGTCATGGGTCCTACATCCTCACGTTGTCGTACAGGTCAACGTCATACAGGTCAACGATAGCTATCTGGACAGCAGCGCGATGCTCTCAACATGGTGGGTGTTGGGAAACAGGTCGAAGGCGCGCAGGGTGCGCAGGGTGTATCCGTGCCCGGCGAGGAGCGCGATGTCTCGGGCCAGCGCGACCGGGTCGCAGGCCACGTAGACGATCTGACGCGGGCCGAGCGCCCCGAGCTGGTCGATGATCTCCTTGCCCGCACCGGCGCGCGGCGGGTCGAGGATGACCGTGGCCGCGTTCTGCCTGGCCCGTTCGGCGGCGCTGGAATCGCGCACCAGGCCGCTGAGGAACCGGTCGACCCGGGAGGTCTGCACACTGGCGCCGACCCATTCGGCCAGGTTCTCGGCGGCGAAGTCGGTGGCCTGGGCGTCGCTCTCGACCGAGGTGATGCGCAAGTCGTGGCCGAACCGGTCGCCGACCGCGGCGGCGAGCAGGCCGACCCCGCCGTAGAGGTCGAGGTTCGCGGCCCGCGGGTCGAACTCGTCGGGGTCGATGGTGTCCTGCACCGCCCGGTAGAGGGTCTCGGCCGCGCTGGTGTGCACCTGCCAGAAGCCGGCGGCGTCGAGTCGGAACTCGCGCTCCCCGACGACCTCGCGAATGAGCGTGCGTGGGGTGGGGCGGCGCTTGCCCGCCGCGTCCTGCTCGGCCACGAGCACCTGCACGGAACCCAGGCTGGGCGCGACGACATCGACGGATGCGGCGCCCTTGAAACGCTGGTCGAGCGGCGCGGCCGCCTCCAGCAGCCGGTCGGCGAGCGGCAGGTCCCCGACCGGGATCACCCGGTGGGAGCGGGCGGCGTAGGGGCCGACGAAGCCGTCCTCGTCGACGTGCAGGCGCACGCGCGTGCGCCAGCCCGTGCCGTCGGCGGCGTCGCCGGGGGACGCGTTGCGGCCCACCTGGACGGGCTCGACCGTGACCTCGGACTCGATGCCGGCCATCCGTTTGAGGGCGTCGGCCAGCACCTGGCGCTTGAGCTCGCGCTGGTGGCCGAGCTCGATGTGGCCGAACTCCGCGCCGCCGGCACGGTCGTCCGGGTCGCGCTCGAGCGCGGCGGACGCCCAGATGTGCGGCTGGCGCTCGGGCGCCTCGGTCAGGACCTCGACCGTTTCGGCCCGCCAAAAGCTCTTGTGGCTGGCCGAGGTCAGCCGGGCGCGCACACGCTCCCCCGGCATGGTGTCGCTGACGAAGACCACGCGACCCTCATGCCGGGCGATGAAGATGCCGCCGTGAGCTACGTTTGTGACGTCGAGTTCGAGTTCCGCGCCCACTTCTGCGGAGTGCCCGCTCTGGTCTGCCTGGTTGTCGTTGCTGGTGCCCATTCATCGATGATCCCACACCGCTTATCCCCTGCACGAGCCTCACCCCCACGCACGAAGGGAAACCATGCGCCTCTACCTGGCGTCCACGTCTCCGGCACGGCTCATGCTGCTGCGCTCGGCGGGCGTCGAACCCGTAACCCTGGCCCCCGACGTGGACGAGGCTGCCGTGGCGGCCGAAGCCGCCCGGCACAGCGGCGCGCCCCTCACCCCGCACAGGGTGGTGGAGCTGCTGTCCCGGGCGAAGGCGGAGGCCGTGTCCCTCGCGCTGACCCGGGCGGGCGACATCGGGGACGGCCTCGTGCTCGGCGGCGATTCGGTTTTCGTGATCGACGACGTCATCTACGGCAAGCCGCACACGAGCGAGAAGGCCCGTGAACGCTGGCAGCTGCAGCGCGGCCGCACCGGGCAGCTGTTTTCCGGCCACTGGCTGATCGACCACACGAACGGCGTGGCCGGGCAGGCCGTCGGGGCCGTCGCGGTCGCCGACGTCACCTTCGCCGACGATATCGGGGATGCCGAGCTCGACGCCTACATCGCGACCGGCGAGCCCCTGTTCGTGGCCGGCGCGTTCACGATCGACAGCCTCGGCGCGCCCTTCATCACCCACATCGACGGGGACCCCTCCACCGTCGTGGGGCTTTCCCTCCCGACGCTGCGGCGGCTCGTGAACCGGCTCGGTCACTCCTGGCCGAGCCTGTGGAACCGCCCCTCGAACTGACCTGCGGCACCCGTTTGGCACCCGATTGTAGGCATCCGCACTTTTATCGCCCCTCTTTTTGTGGGAGAGAACCAAAACCGAGGGGGCCGAGCGCCATAAGCTAGGGCACTGTGCCCCCAATAACGAAGGTCCTCATCGCAAACCGGGGCGAAATCGCCGTCCGGGTGATCCGCGCCGCCAAGGACAGCGGGATCCTCTCGGTCGCCGTCTATGCCGACCAGGATCGCGACTCGATGCATTCGCACCTCGCCGACGAGGCCTACGGGCTCGACGGCACCACGAGCGCGGAAACGTACCTCGTGATCGAGAAGCTCCTCTCGGTGGCCAGGCGGTCCGGCGCCGACGCCGTGCACCCCGGCTACGGGTTCCTCGCCGAGAACGCCGACTTCGCCCGCGCCGTCATCGGCGCCGGCCTGATCTGGATCGGCCCCTCCCCCGAGGCGATCGAGAAGCTCGGCGACAAGGTGTCCGCCCGGCGCGTCGCCGAGAGGGTGCACGCACCGATGGCGCCCGGCACCCTCAACCCGGTCGTGGATGCCTCCGAGGTCCTCGACTTCGTTGACCTGCACGGCCTGCCGGTCGCGATCAAGGCCGCCTTCGGCGGCGGCGGCCGCGGCCTGAAGGTCGCCCGCACCCGGGAAGAGGTTCCCGAACTCTTCGACTCCGCCACCCGCGAGGCCGTCGCCGCGTTCGGCCGCGGCGAATGCTTCGTCGAGAAATACCTGGACAAGCCCCGCCACGTCGAGACCCAGTGCCTCGCCGACGCCCACGGCACCGTCGTGGTGGTCTCCACCCGCGACTGCTCACTGCAGCGCCGCCACCAGAAGCTGGTCGAGGAGGCGCCCGCGCCGTTCCTCACCGACGCGCAACGCGACGAGATGTACCGCGCCTCCAAGGCGATCCTCGCCGAGGTCGGCTACGTCGGCGCCGGCACCTGCGAATTCCTGATCGGCCAGGACGGGACGGTGTCCTTCCTCGAGGTCAACACCCGGCTGCAGGTCGAGCACCCCGTGTCGGAGGAAGTGACCGGCATCGACCTGGTGCGCGAGCAGTTCCGTCTCGCCGAGGGCGGGCACCTCACCTACGGCGACCCGGAACCGATCGGGCACTCCTTCGAATTCCGGATCAACGGCGAGGATGCCGGCCGCGGCTTCATGCCCGCCCCCGGCCCCGTGCACGTGTTCAAGCCATCCGGCGGCCCCGGCGTGCGCGTCGACAGCGGCGTGCAGGCCGGAGACGTCATCTCCGGGTCGTTCGACTCCCTGCTGGCGAAGCTGATCGTGACCGGAGCCACCCGGGAAGAGGCCCTCGAGCGCTCCCGCCGGGCCCTGGACGAGTTCGAAGTGGCCGGCCTGCCGACCGTGCTGCCCTTCCATCGCCGCATCGTGCGCGACCCCGCCTTCGCACCGGCCGACGGAGCGCCGTTCTCGATCTACACCCGCTGGATCGAAACCGAGTTCCAGAACGACATTGAGCCGTGGAACGGGTCCCCGGAAGAACTCACCGGTCCCCAGAAACGCCACAACGTGGTCGTGGAGGTGGAGGGCCGCCGGATCGAGGTCAGCCTACCCGTGCGGCTGCTCCCCGGCACGGGCTCCGAGAACACGGCCGGCCCCGCGCCCCGGCGCCGTGGAGGCTCCCACTCGATCCAGACGGCGACGGGCGATGCGGTGCACGCCCCGATGCAGGCGACCATCGTGAAGCTGGCCGTCGCCGAGGGTGACAGCGTCGTCAAGGGCGACCTGCTGCTCGTACTCGAGGCCATGAAGATGGAGCAGCCGCTGACCGCCCACAAGGACGGCGTGGTCGGCACCGTCGGCGCCGTCATCGGCGCCACCGTGGCATCCGGTTTCCTGCTGATGGCCGTGCTCGACGCCTGACGCCCGGCCTCAGGTCTCGGCTCCATTCCGCTCAGTCGCACCAAAAAAACCCTCGTTCCGGGAACGAGGGTTTTTTGGTGTGACTGAGCGAAGATCTCGCCGCGGCCCGGGGCTACTGCACGATGTGCATGGCGCGGGCGGCATCCGAAATCGAGTGCGTCAGCGACGGGTAGACCGGGAACGCCATCGCGACCTCGTCGACGGTGAGCCGGTGCTCCACGGCCAGCGCCAGCGGGAAGATCAGCTCGCTCGCCTTGGGCGCCACGATCACGCCGCCGATAACGGTGCCGGTGGTCGTGGTCGCGAACAGCTTGACGAAGCCGTCCTTGATGCCCATCATCTTGGCCCGCGGGTTGGACGAGAGCGGCAGCTTGTGGATGATGCCGCGGGTGAGGCCGTCCTCGATCTGCTTCTGGGTCCAGCCCACGGTGGCGATCTCCGGCTGGGTGAAGATGTTGGCCGAGACGTTGCGAATCTCGATCGGCTTGACCGCGTCGCCCATGGCGTGGAACACGGCGGTGCGCCCCATCATCGAGGCGACGGATGCCAGCGGCAGCTCCGTCGTGCAATCGCCGGCCGCGTAGACGTTCGGGATGGACGTGCGCGCGACCCGGTTCACCCGGATGTGCCCGGATTCGGTGAGCTGCACGCCCGCCTCCTCGAGCCCGATCCCGGCCGTGTTCGGAATGGACCCCACCGCGATCAGGCAGTGGCTGCCCTCGACCGTGCGACCGTCGGAGAGCGTGGCCAGCACGCCGGTCTCCGTGCGCACGACCGAGGCGGCGCGGGACTTGCTGAGCACGACCATGCCGTTGCGTTTGAAGACGTTCTCGATCACGGCGGCCGCGTCCGCGTCCTCGCCGGGCAGAACCTGGTCGCGGCTGGAGATCAGCGTGACCCGGGCGCCGAGGGCGCGATAGGCGGACGCGAACTCGGCGCCGGTCACGCCGGAGCCGACCACGATGAGGTGCTCGGGCACCGCGCGCAGGTTGTAGAGCTCGGTCCAGCTGAGGATGCGTTCGCCGTCGGGGATCGCGGTCGGCAGGATGCGCGGGGTCGCGCCGACGGAGACGACGATCGTGTCCGCCTCGATCCGGTCGAAGTCGATGCCGGAGCCGTCCTCGGCCGTCGAGACGATCAGACCGCTGGTGCCGTCGAGGCGGCCGTGGCCGCTGACGAGGTTCACGCCGGCGCGCATCAGCGTCGCCTTCATGTCCTCGGACTGTTGGCGGGCCAGGGCCAGGAGCCGCTTGTTGACCGCGGCGAGGTTGATGGCCACTTCCGGGCGGGCCGGCTTGCCCAGCTCGTTGCGCACGAACAGCTGCACGCCGAGGTCGGTGGCCTCGCCGATGGAGTTGGTGGCCTCGGCGGTGGAGATGAGGGACTTGGAGGGGACGACATCCGTGATCACGGCGGAACCGCCGACACCGACGCGCTCGACGAGGGTGACCTCGGCCCCCTGCTGGGCGCCGGCGAGGGCGGCTTCGTACCCGCCAGGCCCTCCGCCGAGGATAGCGATGCGCTGCTTGCGTTCGAACTCGTAGGCCATGCTCATATTCTCCCGTCTCGCGGCGGCCCCCGCCAACCGAGCCCCTCCCCGGCCGAACCAATTCGACGGAGATATGCACGGAATCTGACGCTCAGGCCCGTTTTCGGCCCGAAAATCGCAGAATCTCCGTCGAATCAGTCACGGGCACGCCGCCGAAAACGAGGGGCAATTAGAATGACGGGATGCTGATGACCGACATTAATCCGCTCGACGTTCCCGAAACCGATCCGTTCGACGTCGCACGGACCGCCGCGCGGGAGATCGCCGAGGCCACGGGCATCGCCCGCCACGACATCGCCCTGACCCTGGGCAGCGGCTGGGGCCGCGCCGCCGACCTGATCGGCGAGACCACCCACACCCTCGACGCCGAGGAGATCACGGGCTTCAGCGCTCCCGCCCTCGCCGGGCACGCCGGCAAGCTCCGCTCGGTGCTGCTGCCCGGCGGCAAGCGCGCGCTCCTGATCGGCGCCCGCACGCACTATTACGAGGGCCACGGCGTGCGCCGGGTGGTGCACAGTGTGCGCACCGCTGCCGCCACCGGCGCGACGACCATGATCCTCACCAACGGGGCCGGCGGCATCCGTGAGACCTGGACGCCCGGCACGCCCGTGCTGATCAGCGACCACATCAACCTCACCGCTGACTCACCGCTCGAGGGTGCGACGTTCGTCGACCTGACCGACCTGTACTCCCGCCGGCTGCGCGACCTGGCCCGCACCATCGACCCGACGCTCGACGAGGGCGTCTACTGCCAGTTCCGCGGGCCGCACTATGAGACACCGGCCGAGGTGCAGATGGCCAGGGTCATCGGCGGCCACATCGTCGGCATGTCCACGGCGCTGGAGGCCATCGCGGCCCGCCAAGCCGGGATGGAGGTCCTCGGCCTCTCCCTGATCACCAACCTCGCGGCCGGGATCCAGACGGAGCCGCTCAGCCATGCCGAGGTGCTCGACGCCGGCAAGTCTGCCGAACCGGTCATCAGCGCGCTGCTCGCCCGGATCGTGGCCGCACTGTGAGCCTCGCCGACATGAGCGCCGACGGCATCAACCCGGACGGCGTCAACAACCCGGATGCCCTGAACACGGATGCTCTGAACACGGATGCCCGCAACCCCGGCGAGACCGACGCGACGGCCCGGGGCCGGCACTCCACCCCCTCGGAGAGCACCGCAGACGCAGACGCCGGCACCGACGCGGCGAACGACGCGCTCCTGCCGAACACGATGGTGCTGGACACCATTCAGCCGGCTGACCCGTCCGGCAACGCCGGCACGGGCGCAACGGATGCAACCTCGACCCTGGTCGCCACGGCCGGCGCCTGGCTGAACCAGGACCCCGACCCGGAGACCCAGGCCGAACTGCGCGCCCTCCTCCGCGGGGTCGCCGACGGCGACGCCGGCGCCCTGGCCGAGCTGCACTCCCGCTTCGACGACCGCCTCGCCTTCGGCACGGCCGGCCTGCGCGGCGCGATCGCCGCCGGCTCCAATCGGATGAACCGCGTGCTCGTCTGCCAGGCCGCCGCCGGTCTGGCCGCCTTCCTGATCAAGACCACGCCGCCGGACCGGGTCCCCTCGGTCGTCATCGGTTATGACGGCCGCAAGAACTCCCAGGTGTTCGCCACCGATTCGGCCGCCGTGATGGCCGGGGCCGGGGTGCGCGCCATCCTGCTCCCCCGCCTGCTCCCTACGCCCGTTCTCGCCTTCGCGGTGCGCCACCTCGACGTCGGCGCCGGCGTCATGGTCACCGCCTCGCACAATCCCCCGAACGACAACGGTTACAAGGTCTATCTGGGCGGCGCCAACCAGGGTTCCCAGATCGTGTCACCCGACGACGCGGCCATCGCGGCCGAGATCCTGCGCGTCGCCGCCGAGCAGCAGGTTCCGCAGCTGCCCCGGGCCCCCTACGAGACGGCCCCCGAGTCGGTCGTGCAGGCCTACATCGACGAGACCGCGAGCATCGCCCACCCGCCGCGCGCGCAGGTGACCACGGTTTACACGGCGCTGCACGGCGTCGGCTGGGACACCACCCGGCGCGTGCTCGAGGCGGCCGGTTTCGACCTGCCGACCCTGGTCGACGCCCAGATCGCTCCGGATGGCGCATTCCCCACCGTCGCATTCCCCAACCCGGAGGAACCCGGCGCGATGGACCTCTCCTACGAGACGGCCAGGGAGGTCGGCGCGGAACTGATCATCGCCAACGACCCCGACGCCGACCGGCTCGCGATCGCCATCCCGCAGGAGGGAACCGCGAGCGGCTACCGCCGGCTCAGCGGCAACGAGGTCGGGGCCCTCCTTGGCTGGCGGGCCGCGGAGATCGCGTCCGGTGCGCCCGGCCACGGCGGGGCCACGGGCACGCTCGCCTGCTCCATCGTCTCCACCCCCGCCCTGCAGGCCGTCGCTCAGGCCTACGGGCTGCGGTTCACCGACACCCTCACCGGCTTCAAATGGGTGTCCCGCGCCCCCGGCCTCATCTTCGGTTTCGAAGAGGCGCTGGGATACCTCGTGAACCCGCGCACCGTGCGGGACAAGGACGGCATCTCCGCGGCAGTCGCGCTGCTGTCCCTGGTCAGCGACCTCAAGGCCGAGGGTGTCACCCTGGCCGAGCACCTCGACCGGTTCAGCGAACGGTTCGGCCACTTCGCATCCGGTCAGATCTCGGTGCGGGTCACCGACCTGACCGAGATCGAACGAGTCATGGCCCGGCTGCGGGAGAGCCCCCCGGCCTTCGTCGGACGGATCGCGGTGGACCACATCGACGACCTCGCCGCCGGTTTCAACGGCCTGCCGCCCAGCGACGTGCTGCGGATCCGGCTCGCCGACGGCTCCCGCGTGATGGTGCGCCCGAGCGGCACCGAGCCCAAGCTCAAGGTCTACCTCGACACCAGCAGCACCAACGGATCCGTCGCCGAGCGCAAGGCCGCCGCCGAGGAGACCCTCGCCGAACTCGACCGGGGCATGCGCGAACTGATCAAGTAGCCCGCCACTGTGGCCGTTCCGGTCGAGAGTGCCCGTTGGAACGGGCACTCTC
>NZ_SOGM01000062.1:0-56831 GCF_004403545.1 Cryobacterium sp. TmT2-59
CCAACTCGGCTTTGGTCTCGGTGAGTTCATCAGGATTCACGCCTGAAAATTAACAGATTCCAGCGACGATTAACAGCCGACACGCCCAACCTAACTAAGAACTACTAGGGGGTGGGGGCGTCCACGGCGCCACCGTACCGGCGGTTTCGGGACGCGTAGAGTTCCACCGCCCGCCACAGGTCGACGCGGCTGAAGTCCGGCCAGAGCGTGTCCAGGAAGACCATCTCCGCGTAGGCGCTCTGCCAGAGCATGAAGTTGCTGGTGCGCTGCTCCCCCGAGCTGCGCACGAACAGGTCGACGTCGGGCAGGTCGGCGGTGTACAGGTGCCTCTGAATGGCCTTCTCGGTGATGCCGGAGGGCTTCAGCCTGCCCGCGGCGACGTCCTCGGCCAGCGCGCGCACAGCATCCGCAATCTCGGTGCGCCCGCCGTAGTTCACGCACATGGTCAGGGTGAGCACGTCGTTGCCGGCGGTGAGACGCTCGGCGTACTGCAGTTCGGTGATGACGGATGCCCAGAGCCGGGGCTTGCGCCCGGCCCACCGCACCCGCACGCCCCACTCATTGAGCTGGTCCCGCCGGCGGTGCAGAACGTCCCGGTTGAACCCCATCAGGAAGCGCACCTCATCGGGTGAACGTTTCCAGTTCTCGGTGGAGAAGGCGTAGACGCTCAGGTGCTTGACCCCGATCTGGATGGCGCCGGCGACGACGTCGAGCAGCGCTCCCTCCCCCGCCTTGTGTCCCTCCACTCGCGGGAGTCCGCGGGCGTTGGCCCACCGGCCGTTGCCGTCCATGACGACGGCCACATGCTCGGGCACGGCCTTCGCGGGCAGCGCCGGCGGATACAGGCCGGTCCAGTCGAGGGGCTTGTAAGCCACCGCGTCCTTGTGGGTGAACGGCTTCTGGCCGAAGGGGTTGGGGATCATCGACTGACGTGCTCCAAGGATCGGAGGCCGCGCCCGAGATGCCACTGCGTATACGCGGCGACGATTCCGGTGGCCTGGGCTCTGGTCTGGTCCGGGGTTGATTGTGCGTGCTCCCAGTCGCCCGTGAGAAGGGAGGCGAGCAGTGCGATCGTGGCCGGGTCGAGCCTCGGCGAGCCGGGGGCGGCGCAGTCGTCGCAGACGATCCCGCCGACCTGCACGACCACGGCAGAGTGGCTGCCCTTGGCGCCGCACCGGGAGCAGTCCTCGAAGCTGGGCGCCCAGCCGGCCATCGACAGGGCGCGCAGCAGGTAGGAGTCGAGGGTGAGGCCGGCCCCGTGCTCCCGGCGGGAGAGGGATCGGAGAGCGCCGACGAGCAGCAGGTACTGCTGCAGGGACCCCTCCGCCTCGGTCAGTTTGTCGGCCGTCTCGACCATGGCGCTGGCGGCGGTGTAGCTCGGGTAGTCGTCGGCGATCAGGGCGCCGTAGGAACCCAGCGATTCGGCCTGGGTGATGATGTCGAGGGTTCGACCCTCGTAAAGCTGCACGTCGGCGACCATGAACGGTTCGAGCCTGGCCCCGAATTTGGAGGCGGTGCGACGCACGCCCTTGGCGACCGCGCGCACCTTGCCGTGCTGCCTCGTGAGCATGGTGACGATCCGGTCGGCTTCACCCAGCTTCTGGGTGCGCAGCACGACGGCTTCATCACGATATACAGGCACCCGTCGATTCTCCCACCTGGAAGCCACGCGCGCGGCCGAGCGGCCGGCCGCCGCGCCGGGCGGGGGCTTTCAGTGGTTTCATTAGGGGTGCCCTCCACGTCTTTCTTCATCCCGCTCTGGCTCGACCTCGCCGCCGTCGCCATCGGCGCCATTCAGGGCGCCATGTTCGCGGGGCGTTTCACGGATCGGCGTTTCGACCTGCTCGGGATCGCCCTGATCGGAGTCACCGTGGGCCTGGGCGGCGGGCTGCTCCGCGACATCCTCCTCGACGGGGTGCCGGCGGCGCTGCAGAGCAACTGGTACCTGCCCGTGGCCGCCGGAGCCGCCCTGCTCGGAATGCTGCTGCAGAGTCTGTTCAACCGCCTCGGCCCGTTCATCATCGCCCTGGACGCCGTCACCATCGGCCTGTTCGGTGCCCTGGGCACCAGCAAGGCGCTCGCCGCCGGCTTGCCGGAGGTGCCCGCCCTGTTCGTGGGGGTCGTCACGGCCGTGGGCGGGTCGGCCCTGCGCGACATGATGCTGAACGTTCCCATCGCAGTCATGCACGTCGGCTCGTTCTACGCGGTGGCCGCCGGGGCGGGCAGCGGACTCCTGGTGGTGCTGTTCCTGTTGCAGGTTCCGATCACCATCGCCGGGATCAGCTGCGTCATCGTGACCACGGTCATCCGGGTACTCGCCGCCCGCTACGGCTGGAGCCTGCCGCAGCAGCGGGCGATCGGCAGTTGGCCCCGGTGGAGACGACGCGAGAACGTGGTCGCCTTCCGCCGGGGCCGCAATCGCGGCATCTGACAATCCCCCCTCACGACGAATTCCGCTCTCGCCTTTCACCCGATCCGGGGTGAGACTAATGAGAAGAACTCACATTGTTTGGAGGATCCTCATGAACAAGTTCAAGGGCAACCCGCCCGAATCGATGCCGGACCTGATGCCGGTGCTGTCCCGAGGCAAACACCGGAACCCGCGCTCGGGCGCCTGTTTCATGGAGTTCGCGTCCTATCTCGCGGGCGAATCGTGGACGGACCATCCGGCCTGCACCCATCCTCTGCTCGCCTCCCTGGCGAGAATGGTGAACGACTGCACCTCGGACACCGCCCGGGCACGCCTGGTTCCCCTGATCCCGTCGGTGATCGGGCTGAACGGCGACAATCCGCAGGTTCGCCTGCTGATCGCCCTCCGCGCTGCCGCCTCCGCCCTGCCGGTCACGAGCGCCGACCACCAGCGCGCGCTGGCGGTGGGGATCCTCAACTGCGAGCGACACCTGACCCACACCGACGGCGAACTCAGCGACGACATCGCCGGCCGGATCCGGACGGCGTTCGACTCCGCACCGGAAACCGAACGCTGGGCGCGGGAGTTCATCTCCTCCATGGGCTCCTGGACGCGAAGCAAGTTCACGGACCGCACCGCGGAGACCATCATCCGGGTCTCGGTGCAGGGCATCGCGGAGGCCTGCACGCCCGATCCGGACGGCCAGCTCTACGCGCTTCTGTCCGGGGCGATCGAGGATTGCACGGCCGCGATGGCCCCGACCCGGTCGGCGGAGAAGATGCTCCACGGGGAGCCGGTGGCTCAGGCGAACCCGGTGCGCACAGAGCCGGTGCGTACGCACACCGCGCACGTCTAGCAGCCGCCGCACCGCGCAACCGCGGACGAAGAACGCCGTTCCGCCCGAGGGCCGCCGACTGGCGGCGATTCTCGGACGGAACGGCGTTTTCGGTGTGCCCGGGCCTCGGGCCTACCCGGGTGGACGGGGTCGGACCGGGTCGGACTAGACGCTGACCTCGGCCAGGGCGCGGTTGGCGGCTTCGGAGCGGATGCCGCGGTTCACTGCGGACACGACGGACTTGAGCGACGCGGTCGAGATGTCCGCGTCGATGCCGACGCCCCAGAACCGTTTGCCGTTGACGTCCAGTTCGACGTACGCGGCGGCGAGGGCGTCGCCGCCGGCCGACATGGCGTGCTCCACGTAGTCGTAGAGGGTGATCGCGATGCCGCGCTCGGCCATCACGCCGAGGAACGCGGCGATCGGGCCGTTGCCCGAGCCGACGGCGCTGGACACTGTGTCGTCGTCCCGCAGGTCCACCGACAGGTCGACCGTGCCGGAGAGATCGCTCGACGTGCGCGTGGAGTGCAGCTCGAAGCGGCCCCATTTGGCGTCGGGGGTGGTGTGGCTGGCCGGCAGGTACTCGTCGTTGAAGATCTCCCAGATCTGTTCGCTGGTGACCTCGCCGCCTTCCTGGTCGGTCTTGGACTGCACGACGCCCGAGAATTCGATCTGCAGCTTGCGTGGCAGGTCGAGGGCGTGGTCGGTCTTCAGCAGGTACGCGACCCCGCCCTTGCCGGACTGGGAGTTGACCCGGATGACGGCCTCGTAGCTGCGGCCGAGGTCCTTCGGGTCGATCGGCAGGTACGGCACGGCCCAGACCAGGTCGTCGACGGAGCGGCCGGTGGCTGCGGCATCCGCGGCCATCGCCTCGAAGCCCTTCTTGATGGCGTCCTGGTGCGACCCGCTGAACGCTGTGAAGACGAGGTCGCCGGCCCAGGGGCTGCGCTCGGGCACCGGCAGCTGGTTGCAGTACTCGGCGGTGCGCTTGACTTCGTCGATGTTGCTGAAGTCGATCTGCGGGTCGATTCCCTGCGTGAACAGGTTCACGCCGAGGGCGACCAGGTCGACGTTGCCGGTGCGCTCCCCGTTGCCGAACAGGCAGCCTTCGATGCGGTCGGCGCCGGCCAGGTAGCCCAGCTCGGCGGCGGCGATCGCGGTGCCGCGGTCGTTGTGCGGGTGCAGGCTGATCAGCACGTTCTCGCGGTGGGCGAGGTGCCGGCCCATCCACTCGATCGAGTCGGCGTAGACGTTGGGCGTGGCCATCTCCACCGTGGCCGGCAGGTTGATGATGACCTTGCGCTCCGGCGTCGGCTCGAGGATTTCGAGTACCTGGTTGCAGACGTCGACGGCGAACTCGAGCTCGGTGCCGGTGTAGCTCTCCGGGGAGTATTCGTAGTAGACGGTGGTGCCCGGGATCGTGGCTTCCATCGCGCGGCAGGTGCGGGCACCGAACAGGGCGATGTCGATGATGCCCTGCTTGTCTTCACGGAACACCACCTCGCGCTGCAGGATGCTGGTGGAGTTGTACAGGTGCACGATGGCCTGCTTCGCGCCCGCGATCGACTCGTAGGTGCGACGGATCAGGTGTTCACGCGCCTGGGTGAGCACTTGGATGGTGACGTCGTCCGGGATGGCGTCCTCGTCGATCAGGCTGCGCACGAAATCGAAGTCGGTCTGGCTCGCCGAGGGGAACCCGACCTCGATTTCCTTGTAGCCCATGCGCACGAGCATGTCGAACATGATGCGCTTGCGCTCGGGGCTCATCGGGTCGATCAGGGCCTGGTTGCCGTCGCGCAGGTCGACGGCGCACCAGCGCGGCGCCTGCTCGATGTGCCTGGACGGCCAGGTGCGGTCGGGCAGGTTGACCCGGAACTGCTCGTGGTACGGGCGGTATTTGTGGATCGGCATCGCCGATGCGGTCTGATTGTTCTTCATGATCCTTCATCTCCTCGCGAATGGTGGTCAGCCAACGACAAACTCCGCGACGAGGGAGGCCTCAGATTAGGACTCGTCGCGGCAGCTAAGGAGGAGCACACCGGCATGCATTCTGTTAATTTAGCACCGATTCCCGGCTCGCGTGATTGCATTCTCGGCAGCGAGGGTTTCAGCCGAGGCTGCGGGCGAAGGCAACGGCCTCCCGCATGGACAGCGACGGCAGGTAGGCGCGGGCGAGAGCCAGCCCGATGGTCGGCAGCGCGACCGGATCCGGGTAGGCCATGAACAGGGGGTGGAACTCGGGCTGGAACTTGCGTTTGAACGCCAGCAGGGACTGGAAGCCGTAGACCGGCTCCAGCGCTCGGCCGAGGAAGTTCACCACCCGTGCCGCCAGGCTGCCGTCCCGCTCGTCGCTCGCTCCTCCCCCGGTGCGGGCCAACGGGGCCGCGGACAGGCTGAGGAACTCGATCTCGGGTCGTTCGCTCTTCGTCTGTGCCGTCTGCGCGATCAGGAATTCCATCACCCCGTTCATGCTGTCCGGTCGGCGGCGCATGAAGTCCAGCGTCCAGCCGATGACGACCCCGTCGCGGTAGCTCGGCAGCCAGCTGGTCACGGCGTGCACGTGGTCATCGGCGTCGATCGCCAGCATCAGTCGCACCGCCGGGTCACGGAGCTCATCGAGTCCGCCGAGGGTGAAATCGAGTTCCGGCAGCTCCTTCTCCTGCACCCACTGTTCCGAGATCTCGGAGATCTGCACGGCCTGCAGCAGGGTCAGGCTGCGATAGTCCGTCCATTCCGCCCGCACCCCGGCGCGGTCGGCCCGGTTGATTGACGAGCGGATGTCTTGCCACTTCTTGCCCCTCGTGTCCCAGGTGCGCGGCCGCAGGATGGTCTCCTCCCCGATGCCCATGGACCGCCAGCCCATTCCGGCGAAGGTGGGCTGCCAGTGGTCGTGGAGGCTGTAGAAGACGGGCACCCAGCCGTTGTCGTCGCACATCGTGGCGAAGTCCGCGATCGCCTGGGCGCCGTCTTCGATGGGGCCGACCGGTTCCGTCGTGGTGATCGCAACGCCGTTGAACACCCGGTAGGCGATGGCCGTCGTTCCGGACGGGCTGAACCAGATCGAGTTGCCGTCCCAGGTGGTCATGAAGGCCAGGGACCCGCCTCCGCCGCCGCGGATGAGTAACTTCCGCAGCCTGGCCTGGTCGTTCCCGCCCCCGGACCCGCTGCTGCGGATGCCCTGGATGGCGCCGACGATCACGATGATCCAGAACGCGGGGCCCACCCACTGGTAGAGCGCGGTCGTTACCCAGTCCGTCGGGAGGAAGGAGAGCCGCTCCAGGCGGAGGAAGCCGACCGGAATGAACCGCTCCGGGACATCCGTCACGAGATCCAGCAGGGTCACCGTGGGGCGGAAACGGTCGCGCAACAGCCAGCCGCCGGTGACGTAGAGCGAGGCCAGTGCGAGGAAACCCGCCACGATCGAGAGCGCGAAGCGCCGACGCACGCCCGGACGGCTGCGCACCGGGAATCGCCGGAGGTTCGCGGCGATCAGGATCGCCGTCGCGACCGGCACGAGCACGGAAACCACGAGCACGAGTGCGACTTCCCAGTAGCGCAGGGGGTGCCACCGCCACACGTACGGCTGGCCGGAGATCGGCAGGAGCCCGTAGTACCAGGCGCCGAGCACAGCCATTGCGGCGTTGACGACGATCGCGAGCCAGGCGCCGAAGCGCCGTCCCCTGGCGAGGCCGTAGGCGGCGACGAGCAGGGTGACCAAAGGGAGCAGGCTGACCAGGACGGGCCCGACGCCGCCGACCCGTTCCAGGGTGAGCTCGTGCACGCACTGCCGGGTGATGTCGCCCAGCAGGCACCGGTCGACGACGTCGCCGGCCGCCGGCACGTCCTGAGTGAGCAGGAGGCCGAGCGGCGCCAGCACCCCGAACCGGGCGCCGGAGAAGATGGTGATGAGCGGTCCGACCGCGAGCACTCCCACGACCGCGGCGAGGAGCGTGCGGGTCTCATGGTGTGAGCTGCGCCGCCAGGTGAGGTCGATCGGCCGCGGGCGGAAGGCCGCCCCGAGGCCGAGACCGACGAGGGCAGCGATCAGACGGTAGACATCCGAGGGCTGGCCGGAGTACAGCAGGAGGACCAGCGCGCCCGAGATTGTGAACACGCGGATGCGGCGGCGCCACAGCGGTCCGGCGTAGAAGCTGGCGGCCATGATGGTTCCCACGATCGGAGTGAAGGGGTCGAGCGACCAGAGTTCGCTCACCCGTCGGGACCAGAACTCGCCGCCGGCGACGCCGAGACTCTGCCCGAGGATGCCGAGGCCGGCACCAAGGACGGCCGTGACGACGAACGCGATCGCGGTGCGGACGCCGCCCATCAGCCGTTCGGCCTGGCCGAGCACGACGACCGCGGCGAAGAGCGCCAGGACGACTTCTGCGGCGTTGTCGACGAAGAAGACGGAGGTGAGGGGGCTCCACCAGTGGCCGTTTTCGACCACCGATTCGTACCCGGTGCCGAGGATCCCCCTCAGGGCGGGCGACGGTCCGGTGAGCGGCCCCGTGACGAGGGCCGCCAGCAGCAGCAGCGCGTACCCCATGGCCAGGGGCTGCCCGGCCACCAGGCGCCGCAGGCCTGTCACGGTGAGGCCGGTAATCCGGTGGTTGTCGCGATGACCGGGAGCGCGCGTGTCCAGGCGTAGATGACCGTGTGCCAATCGTGTGCCGTGCCCGGTGACACGATGAGTTCCGTGGTCGCGCCCGCCCGGCGCGCTGCGGTCTCGAGGGTGTGCGCCCAGGCCAGGTAGCGGGCGTCGTCGGCGCCGACGGCGAAGATGATGTGGAGCGCCGCGTAGGGGGCGTGCGCGGCCAGGATGGCGGTCGGCGCCGCGGCGGCGTAGGCCGCCGCGCTGCCGTCGAACCCGATCTGGATGGTGTGGTCCGGGCTGCCGGACTTCGGCGCTATTTCGCCCGATATGTCGAAGATCGTGCCGTACAGCTCCGGGTGCGCGGCTCCGAGCTGGATCGAGCAGGTGCCGCCCTGGGAGAAACCGGCGATGGCCCAGCCGGTCGGCGCGGCCGCCACCGCCAGGTGCGACCGGATCCAGGCCGGCACGTCGACCGTCAAATAGGTGGCGGCGTTGCCGAGCGGGGAGTCGACACACATCGGGTTCCTGTCCGGGGCGCCCAGTTGGTCGGGCACGACGATGATCGGCGTGAGGCCGTGGTGCGCGGCCGCGTAGGCGTCGAGGATTTCGGCGAGCCGGTCGGAGGTGAAAACGTCCGACGGGCTCCCCGGCTGCCCGGAGAGCATCTCCACGACGGGCAGGATCGGCGGCCGGTCGACCAGGGCCGCGGCGGGCAGGTACACGAATGCGGGCCGCGCTGCGAAGCCGGAGGTGGATGCCGGGATGGTGACCTTTCCGATCGCGCCGCCGGTGGACCCGACCGGCGCCCGCTGCATCAGGTCGAGCGAGCCGTAGAGCGGGAGCCCCAGGGCAATCCGGAGGGTGGGGTACTCGCCGAATTCGGCGTTGATTCCCGCGGCCGTGCACAGCAGGATCAGGGGAATGGCGGCGACGGCGACCGTGCGACGCCATCGGGTGCTGCCGATGAGGTTGGTGACGGCGAGCACGAGCGCGGCGAAGAGGGCGGTCACCCACACGCGGGTCGGCAGGGACATGGACACTCCGAAGACATCCCAGACGTCGCTGAGCAGCCAGACCAGCACCCAACCGGACACGGCGGCGGCGGCAACGCCCGCGAGGAAGACGAGCGCACGACGGATGCTCAGGCGGCGCAGTGCCAGCACCACGACGACGACACCGGTCAGCGCGTACAGCCCGAGGAGGAACGGGCCGGCCAGGAGACTGGTGTCGAGCAGATCGGTCATGATGCGAATCCTCCGCCACCCACTCTCACACCGACCACGGCGAAGTGGCACGCGGGAGACCGGTTCTGAAGGACACTTCAGGAACCGCCGCCGTCGTTACAGAGAATTTACGGCTGGCATTCAGACTCGCCAGCCCGGGCGACGCCGAGGACGATGAGGCACTGGGCCGCGATGTAGCTGAGCATGACTAGGAAGCCGCTCTCCCAGATTCCCGCGTCCGGTACGAATTTGTTCAACGCCAGCAGGGAATCGGAGACCAGGACAGGGCGGCACCGACCGCGACCGGGGCGGAGCACGGGGTCACGGTGATCGCCATGGCCGTGGTCATGGAGGCGTAGATGGTGACCGGCACCAGCATCCCGCCGCGGTGCGGGCGCGAGCACGAGCATCAGCCCGCGGCGGACGGGCCGGCTAGAAGCCGAGGCGGCCCAGCTGTTTCGGGTCGCGCTGCCATTCCTTAGCGACCTTGACCCGCAGCGACAGGAAGACCCGTTTGCCGACGAGGGGCTCGATCTGCTTGCGGGCGCGCATGCCGACATCCTTCAACCGGCTGCCCGACTTGCCGATGATGATGCCCTTCTGGCTGTCCCGTTCGACAAACAGGTTCGCGTAGACCTCGACCAGTTCCTGGTCGTCGCGCTCGATGATGTCGTCGATGGTCACGGCGATCGAGTGCGGCAGCTCGTCGGTGACGCCCTCGAGCGCCGCCTCGCGGATGTACTCGGAGATGCGCGACTCGAGGCTCTCGTCGGTGACCGCGTCGGCCGGGTAGAGCGGCGCATCCGAAAGCGGAAGCAGCCGCAGCAGCTCGGCGCTGAGGATGTCGAGCTGGATGCGGCTGGTGGCCGAGATCGGCACGATCGCTTCCCAGTCGCGCAGCTCGGAGACGGCGAGGAGCTGGTTGGCGACACTCGTCTTGGAGGACGTGTCGATCTTGGTCACGATGGCCACCTTGCGGGCCCGGGGGAAGTTGTCGAGCTGCTCGTTGATGAAACGGTCGCCCGGGCCGATCGGCTCGTTCGCCGGGATGCACAGGCCCACCACGTCCACGCCGGCGAGGGTGGACTGCACCAGGCTGTTCAGACGCTCCCCGAGCAGGGTGCGCGGCTTGTGGATGCCGGGGGTGTCGACCAGGATCAGCTGACCGTTCTTCTGGTGCACGATCCCGCGGATTGCTCGCCTGGTGGTCTGCGGCTTCGAGGACGTGATGGCGACCTTCTCCCCCACCAGCGCATTCGTCAGGGTGGACTTTCCCACGTTGGGGCGTCCCACAAACGACACGAAGCCCGCGCGGAATCCATCTTCTTTAGTCATGACCATTCACTCTCTCATCGTCCGACACCCCGAGGAATGCGGTCTGTGCATCAATCAACGCTTGGTCTCGTTCCACCAGCACGGTGCTGATGCGCTTGCGGCGGCCCTCTGTGCGTTCCGCGGTGAGGACCAGCCCGCTGGTGGAGGCGACCGACCCGGCCACCGGCAACCGTCCGAGCGCCTTGGCCAGAAGTCCGCCCACCGAGTCGACCTCGTCGTCGTCGAGCTCCAGGTCGAACAGCTCGCCGAGCTCATCGACCGGCAGCCGGGCGCTCACCCGGAACCGGCCGTGGCCGAGGTCTTCGACCTCGACGACGTCACGGTCGTATTCGTCGGAGATGTCCCCGACGAGTTCCTCGATCAGGTCTTCGAGGGTGACCAGTCCGGCGATCCCACCATACTCGTCGACGACCATCGCGAGGTGGTTCGACTCCAACTGCATCTGCCGCAGCAGGGCGTCGGCCTTTTTCGATTCCGGTACGAACACCGCGGGCCGTTCCAGTTCACGGACGGTCAGGCTCTCCACGTTCGGGGGGCGTTCGTAGACGAGCCGGGCCACATCGCGAAGATAGAGGATGCCCGTGACGTCGTCGACCTCACCGTCGATGACGGGCACGCGCGAGAACCCCTTGCTCAGGAACAGGCCCATGGCCGCGCCGAGCGAGGAATCCGCCTCGATGGTGACCATGTCGGTGCGCGGAATCATCACCTCACGCACCACGGTCTCGTTGAACTCGAAGATTGAGTGGATCAGCTCGCGGTCTTCCTCCTCGAGCACGTCGAGCTCGGTGGCCTCGTCGACCATGCTCAGCAGCTGGTCCTCCGAGGTGAACGTGGCGAGCCGGGTGCGGCCGGGGGTGACCCGGTTGCCGAGCGCCACGAGCGCGTTCGCGATCGGCCCGAGCAGCACGCGGAGGAAGTGCACCAGCGGCGCCGTCGCCCGGAGCAGCCCGGTGGGGTGCGCCCGCCCGACGCTGCGCGGGCTCGCCCCGACCAGCACGAAGGACACCGCGGTCATCAGCAGGGACGAGAGGAGCAGGGCGAGCCACAGCTGCTCGATGGTGGTCGCGAACACGAGGGTCACGAGCACGGCCGCCGTGGTCTCGGCGATGATCCGCACGAAGCTGATCGTGTTCAGGTGCGCCCCGGTGTCGGCGGCGATCGCCGTCAGGGACCTCTTCGCCCGTGATTTCTCGGCCAGCTCGGCGATGTCGGCCCTGGACTGCACCGTGACGGCGGCGTCCACGGCGGCCATCAGGCCGCCGAAGGCGACCAGCACGATGGCTGCCGCGAGAAACCACCCGACGATCATCGGTTGCGGAGGCGTTCCTGCAGGGCGAAGCCGATCAGGATGTCCCGCTGGATGCCGAACATCTCCTTCTCTTCGGCCGGCTCGGCGTGGTCGAACCCGAGGAGGTGCAGGGTGCCGTGGGTGGTCAGCAGGAGCAGTTCTTCGAGGGTGCTGTGGCCGGCGGTCTCGGCCTGGGCCTGCGCGACCTGCGGGCAGAGCACGATGTCGCCGAGCAGTCCAGGCGGCGTTTCGGCGTCTTCGGTGCCCGGGCGCAGTTCGTCCATCGGGAAGCTGAGCACGTCGGTCGGCCCCGGCTCGTCCATCCACTGCACGTGCAGCTGTTCCATGGCGCCCTCGTCGACGAGCACGATCGCCAGCTCGGCATCCGGGTGCACGTGCATGGAGTCCAGCGCGTACGCCGCCAGGCGGAGGATGGCGGCCTCATCGACCGGGATGGCCGATTCGTTGTTGATTTCGATGCTCAAGAAGGTCTCCGTTTCGGAAGGCGGTCACGGGGGGTGTTGGGGCGGCCCGGCCCGCGGTTGGCGAATTCGTGCGCCTGCTCGGTCTCGTAGCGCAGGGCCTGCTTCTGGGCGTCGTATTCGGTCCACGCGTCGACGATGCGGCCGACCAGAGAGTGGCGCACCACGTCGTCGCTGGTCAGGCGCACGAAGGCGATCTCGTCGACGCCTTCGAGCACGCGGCTGACGAGCCGGAGCCCGCTCGATCCGGCCGGCAGGTCGATCTGGGTGATGTCGCCGGTGACGACCATCTTGGAACCGAAGCCCAGCCGGGTCAGGAACATCTTCATCTGCTCCGGCGTGGTGTTCTGCGCCTCGTCGAGGACGACGAAGGAGGAGTTGAGCGTGCGCCCGCGCATGTACGCCAGCGGGGCCACCTCGATGGTTCCGGCGGCCAGAAGTTTGGGGACGAGCTCCGGGTCCATCATCTCGTTGAGGGCGTCGTAGAGGGGCCGCAGGTACGGGTCGATCTTCTCGGTCAGGCTGCCGGGCAGGAAGCCGAGGCGTTCCCCGGCCTCGACGGCGGGGCGGGTGAGGATGATCCGGTCGACCTCCTTGCGCTGCAGCGCCTGCACGGCCTTGGCCATCGCGAGGTAGGTCTTGCCGGTCCCGGCCGGCCCGATGCCGAACACGATCGTGTCGGTGTCGATGGCGTCGACGTAGCGTTTCTGCCCGATCGTCTTGGCACGGATGCTGCGGCCCCGGGAGGTCAGGAGTGCCGGGCCGAGGCGCTCGGACGGACTCGTGCTGCTGTCTTCTCCGAGCATCCGTGCCGACGTGCTCACCTCGGACTCGGCCAGGTCCCGGCCCGAGCGGATCATGACCAGGAGTTCCTCGATCAGCAAGCGCGCCGCCTCGACCGGGCCCGCCTCACCGGAGAGGGTGATCTCGTTGCCGCGCACGTGCACGGTGACGCCCGGGTGCTCCTTCTCGATGGTGGCGAGAAGGCGATCCTGCGCACCCAGCAGACGCACCATGGCGATGCCGTCGACCTGGACGCGGACCTCGGCCCGGCCGGGCTCGTGGGAGTCAGCGGAACCCAAGCGATCCCTCCCCGAGTGCTGGATCCCCGGGCTGCTGGGCCAGGAGATGGGCGTGGACGTGGAAGACGGTCTGACCGGCCGCCGCCCCGGTGTTGAAGACGAGACGGAACTGCCCGTCGGCGAGGTCGGCCGCGAGTGCGTCGGCCACGGCCACGAGTTCGGCCAGCAGTCCGGGGTCGCCGGCCGCCAGTTCGACCACGTTGCGGTATTCGCCGGTCTTGGGCGTGATGACGATGTGCACCGGGGCCTGGGGCGCGATGTCGTTGAAGGCGATGATCCGGTCGGTTTCCGCGACGATCGTCGCCGGGATCTCGCGCGCGGCGATGCGGCTGAAAATGGACGGTTCTGCACCGGTGGAAGACATGTCTCTATCTTAAGCTTCCCGGCTACCAGCGGCCGAGCGTCGCGTTCAGGATCGCCAGGGCGGCCGGCCCGGCGGTGGATGTGCGCAGCACGTTGTCGCCGAGTCGCACCCGGGTGGCCCCGGCCTGCTCGAGCAGGGTGAGTTCCGCGGGCGAGATGCCGCCTTCGGGGCCGACCACGAGCAGGATGTCGCGGTCGTCGGTCGGTGCGGCCTGCGAGGTGAGGCGTTCGGTCGCGGTGGGCTCCAGCAGCAGCATGCGGGTGGAGCCGGCCAGGGTCGCCAGCGTCTTCGTGCTCGCCAGGTCACCGACCGCGGGCAGCCAGGCCCGGATCGACTGCTTGGACGCCTCACGCACGATGCTCGACCAGCGGTCCCGGCCCTTGGCGATCTTGGCGCCCTCCCAGCGGGTCACCGAGCGCGAGGCGGCCCACGGGATCACCCCGTCGATGCCGAGTTCCGTGGCCGCTTGCACGGCCAACTCGTCCCGGTCACCCTTGGCGAGAGCCTGGACCAGGCGGATGCGCGGGGTCGGCGGCGCGCTGACGGTCACCGTGTCCACCCGCAGGGTGAGCAGGGACGCCTCAGCGCCGACCACGGTGGCGCCGAGCATCAGCCCCGCGCCGTTTCCGATCTGCAGGTGCTCTCCCGGGCGAACCCGGCTGACGGTGACCGCGTGCCGCGCCTCGGCGCCGCCGATGCCGACGACGCCCCCGACCGTGCAGTCCGAGGCCCGGAGGGCCTCATCGATGAAGAAGTGTGCCATGGACGCCTAGCCGCGGAACCGATCGCGGAGCTTGGCGAACAAGCCCTGCTGGAAGGCGCTGAGCGCCGGCGCGGGGGCCTTGTGCCGGGCCGCGAACGCTTCGATCAGTTCGCGTTCCTTGTGGTCCAGGCGCGTCGGGGTGGTCACGTGCACGCCGATCTTCAGGTCGCCGCGCCCGTTCCCGCGCAGGCGAGTCACCCCGCGCTCCTTGATCGTGATGACCTCCGCGCTCTGCATACCGGGCTTGATCTCGACCTCGATGTCCCCGTCGAGGGCCTTCACCGTGGCGGTGGTGCCCAGGATCGCATCCGTCATCGGCACCTCGAGGGTGGCGAGCAGGTCGTCGCCGTCGCGGCTGAAGACGTCGTGGTGGCGCACCTTCATCTCGAGGTACAGGTCGCCGTTGGGGCCGCCGGCCGGGCCGGCCTCGCCGCTGCCGGGCATCTGCAGGCGCAGTCCGGTGTCGACGCCGGCCGGGATGTCGACGGGCACCGTGCGGCGCGCGCGCACGCGGCCCTGGCCCTGGCAGGTGACGCAGGGGGTCGCGATGATCGTGCCGTAGCCGCGGCAGGAACCGCAGGGGCTGTTGGTCATGACGTTGCCCAGCAGCGACCGGACGGCACGCTGGATGTTGCCGGTGCCGTGGCAGATGTCGCAGGTTACGGGCGACGTGCCCGGCTGGCAGCAGGTGCCGCTGCAGCTGGTGCAGACGATGGCGGTGTCCACCTCGAGCTCACGGTGGGTGCCGAAGATGACCTCGTCGAGGTCGAGTTCGACCCGGACCAGTGCATCCTGGCCGCGCTCCCGGCGGGACCTCGGGCCGCGGGTGCCGCCGCCTCCGCCTCCGCCGAAGAAGGTCTCGAAGATGTCCCCGAAGTTGCCGAAGTTGGCGTCGGCGTACCCGTTGCCGCCGCCGGAGCGGCCGTTCCCGCCGCGGTCGTAGTTGTCGCGCTGCTTCGCGTCGCTCAGCACGTCGTAGGCGTGCGTCACGGATTTGAACCGCTCCGACGCGTCCGCGCCCGGGTTCACGTCGGGGTGCAGCTGCCGGGCGAGCTTGCGGTACGCCTTCTTGATCTCGTCGGTGGTGGCGTCGCGTGCAACGCCGAGTACTTCGTAATGGTCAGCCAAAGCTGGCTCTCCTCGATATGTTCTGATACGTGGTGCTCCCCCGGCTTCTCGGCACGGGGAACTGGTCAATTCTCGCCGAGTAGGCGTGAAAGGTAGCGGGCGACCGCGCGCACGGCCGCCATGTTGTTGGAGTAGTCCATCCGGGTCGGGCCGAGCACGCCGAGGCGGGCCAGGTTGCCACCCTGCGACGAGTAGCCGCTGGTGAGAACGGATGTCTCGGCCAGCCCGAACGGCGCGTTCTCCCGGCCGATGCTGACGGACACACCGTGCTGGTCGGTGGCCATCTCACCGAACAGGCGCAGCAGCACGACCTGCTCCTCGATGGCCTCGAGCACCGGGTAGATGCTGCCGGTGAAGTCTTCCTCGGTGCGGACGAGGTTGGCCGCCCCGGCCATCACCAGCCGGTCCTGCCGGTTGGCCCCGACCTGGTCGTGCAGGGTTCCGGTGATCAGGTCGACGGCTTCCTGCTGCTCGAACGGTCCGAGCACGCCGGCTCCGGTCAGGGCGGCGGCGGCCTCGCTCATGCTGAGTCCGACCAGGGCGTGGTTCAGGCGGGTGCGGAGTTCGGCCAGAACGGGCTCGTCGAGCTGCCGGGGCAGGTCCACGATGCGTTGCTCGACCCGGCCGGCATCCGTGATCAGCACCGAGAGCAGGCGCGTCTCGGACAGGGGCACCAATTCGACGTGGCGCACCTTCGCGCGGGACAGCGAGGGATACTGCACCAGGGCCACCTGGTGGGTCAGCTGGGAGAGCAGGCGCACGCTTCGCGCCAGAACCTCGTCGAGGTCAGCGGACTGGCCGAGGAAGGTCTCGATCGCCTGGCGCTGCGCCGCGGACAGCGGACGCAGGTCGGCCAGGTGGTCGACGAAGAGGCGGTAGCCCTTGTCGGTCGGGATGCGGCCGGACGAGGTGTGCGGGGCCGCGATCAACTCTTCCTCTTCGAGGAGGGCCATGTCGTTGCGGATCGTGGCCGCCGAAACTCCGAAAGAGTGCCGGTCGACGATCGATTTGGAGCCGACCGGCTCGCGGGAGGCGACGTAGTCTTGAACGATCACGCGCAAAACTTCGAGGCCGCGGTCAGACACCATGTTGTCGCCTCCTCCCGTTCATCCTGAGCGCAGTGCACTGGCACTCTTCGTATGAGACTGCCAATCATACCGCGACCGGCTGTGGTTCCCCATTGCTCCCGCATGATTGACGGCAGTACCTTAGGCATGTAACAAGCGTCCCCCCTGTGCACCGAAAGGCACGATCATGAGCAATTCCACTGAGCCAACACCCGACGATTCGAACTGGGGACAGCGGCCGCCGCAGCCTCCGTACCAGCCCGCTGCTCCGACCGCTGCGGCACCCCTGACGGAGGCGGAAGACCGGCAGTGGGCGTCCCTCGCGCACCTCGGCGGCATCCTGAGCTTTGCGCCGTCACTCATTATCTGGCTGGTCTTCAAGGACCGCGGCCGCTTCACCAACGTCGAGGCGAAGGAAGCGCTCAACTTTCAGATCACGCTCCTGATCGGTTATTTCGCCATCAACTTGGTCGCCAACGTGATCGGCTTCCTCACCTTCGGCCTCGGGGGCGTCATCGGCATCCTCGCCTGGGCGCTCTACATCGTCGGGGTCGTCCTCTCCGTCCTCGGATTCCAGAAGGCCAGGGAGGGAACGCACTACCAGTACCCCTACGCCCTTCACTTGATCAAGTAGCCGCTTGATCGGTAGCCGCTTGATCGGTAGCCGCTTGATCGGTAGCCGCTTGATCCCGTAGCCCGGCACCAGCCAGAACAGTCAGAAGGAGCACGAATGTCCGAGTCCACCCCACCGCAACCGCCCGCCGGCCAGTACCAGGCCGCGAGCCAGATGAACCCCGCAGACGAGAAACTGTGGGCCACCCTGATCCACATCGGCGGGATCCTGTTCAATTTCCTGCCCGCCCTGATCGGCTACATCGTGCTCAAGGATCGCGGCCCGTTCATCCGGGCGCACACGGCCACGGCGCTGAACTTCCAGATCACGTTGTTGATCGCGTACACCGTCGGGGGGCTCCTGACCATCATCCTGGTCGGGTTCCTCATTCTCGCCGCAGCGGGCATCCTGAACATCGTGTTCGGCATCATGGCCGCCCTCGCCGCCAACAAGGGCGAGTACTACACCTACCCGTTGACGATCAAGTTCGTCAACTAGGGCCAGTCACTAGCGGCAGACACTGGTCGCCCCGAGCCAATTCGACGGAGATTTTGATTTAAAAACACGGATGCGGGCTGTTCGGCCCCGATTCCGGCAAAATCTCCGTCGAATTGGTTCCAGGACGGGCTGAGGGCAGTGGGTGCGCCCGTCAGCGCGGCAGTGGGTGCGCCCGTCAGTCGGCGAGGAGGCGGCGCACGACCGCATCCGCCAGCAGGCGTCCCCGCAGGGTCAACTCGACCGTTCCGCCGAGGGCGGCCCGGGCGTCGATCAGTTCGTCGGCGATCAGTCCGGCAACCTCCCGGCGCCCGAGCGGGGTGAGCGTGTCGATCCGGATGCCCTCACGGATGCGGGTGCGCAGCAGCACCCGTTCCACTTCGCGGGTCGCCGCGTCCAGGGTTTCGCGCCCGGCCGCCGGTGAATCCCCGGCCCGGATGCGGTCGGCGTACGCCGACGGATGCTTGACGTTCCACCAGCGCACCCCGCCGATGTGGCTGTGGGCGCCCGGCCCGACGCCCCACCAGTCCTGGCTGCGCCAGTAGGCGAGGTTGTGCCGGGAGCGGTCCGCGTCATCCGTGGCCCAGTTGCTGACCTCGTACCAGCCGTACCCGGCGGCGGCGAGTAGTTCGTCGGCCAGTTCGTAGAACTCGGCCTGCATGTCCTCGTCGACCGGCACCAGCTCGCCGCGTTTGATCTGGCGGGCCAGTTTGGTGCCTTCCTCGACGATCAGGGAGTAGGCGCTGATGTGGGTGGGGGCCAGCGCGATGGCGTGTTCGAGGCTGGTGCGCCAGTCGAGCAGGGTCTCCCCCGGTGTGCCGTAGATCAGGTCCAGGGACACGTCGAGGTCGGCGTCGCGGGCCCACTGCACGACGAGCGGCACCCGCTCGGGATCATGGGTGCGTTCCAGGGTGGCGAGCACGCTCGGCACGGCGGACTGCATGCCGAAGGACACCCGGGTGAAGCCGGCGTCGGCGAGGGTGGCGAGGTAGGCGGCATCAACGGAGTCGGGGTTCGCCTCCGTGGTCACCTCGGCCCCCGGGGCCAGGCCCCAGGTGGAACGCACGGCCTGCAGCATCCGGATCAGGTCGGCGGCCGGGAGCAGGGTCGGGGTGCCTCCGCCGAAGAAGACGGTCGCCGCCGGGCGCGCGGGCACGCCGGATGCCTCGAGGATGCCGCCTGCCGCCTCGACCTCGCTGATCGCCTGGCCGGCGTAGTCATTTTGGGACGCGCCCCTCAGCTCGGTGGCGGTGTAGGTGTTGAAGTCGCAGTAGCCGCAGCGCACCCGGCAGAAGGGCACGTGCAGGTAGACGCCGAAGTCGCGGTCCGCGGCCCGGTGCGCGGCAGTGGCCGGCAGCAGGCCGTCGCGGGGTGCGGGGTCGCCGAGGGGAAGGGCACTGCCCACGGGTCTATGCCCCGCCGATCGGGTGCAGCGCCCGCAGGTAGCGCTTCGTGAACTTCGCCTGCTGCAGCCGCAGCACCGGCGCGCCCAAGCGGTAGAACCAGGTGCTGGGGCGGGAAAAAGCCCGGATGGTGAGCCAGACGGAGTCGTCCTCCCGGTGGTCGACGATGAAGGACTCCTCGCCGCTCTCCGGGTGCCCGGCCATGGTGCCGTAGGCGAAGCCGACCTGGTCGGGCTCGTCGACCACGTAGACCACGCGCACCGGGGCGTCGATGGTGAACGGGCCGACCTTGACCGAGAGGTGCGCGGACATGCCGTTGACGATGTACGGGGTGCCGTCCTCGGCGAACGTGGCCTCGTCGGCGGGCTGCTTCTGGTCGCGGACGGCCTGCCCGTCGGCGCCGAAGACCAACCCGGTGTACTGCTCGCCCGTGCCGCCCTGCAGATCGGTCACGGTCATGCCGCTGCCCCGCTGCAGGCCCCAGGTCATCAGTGACTTCGAGGCCAGCTGGAAGCGGTCCGCGCCGCTGCCGAGACGAACGCTGCGCACGATCGGCCGGTAGCCCTTGGGCGGGTACCGGAGAAGGTCGGGCGCGAGGGTGCCGCCGATGGACGCGTAGGTGACGGCGGTGTCGGTGAAGGTGGCGCGGCGCATCCGTTTACTTCTTCTCTTTCTTGGCGGGCTCGTCGCCGGACAGTGCGGCGATGAAGGCCTCCTGCGGCACCTCGACCCGGCCGACCATCTTCATGCGCTTCTTGCCCTCTTTCTGCTTCTCGAGCAGCTTGCGCTTGCGGGAGATATCGCCGCCGTAGCACTTGGCGAGAACGTCCTTGCGGATGGCGCTGATGGATTCGCGGGCGATGATGCGGGCGCCGATCGCGGCCTGGATGGGCACGTCGAACTGCTGCCTGGGGATGAGCTTCCGGAGGCGTCCGGTCATCAGGACCCCGTAGTCGTAGGCCTTGTCGCGGTGCACGATCGCGCTGAACGCGTCGACCTGTTCGCCCTGCAGCAGGATGTCGACCTTGACCAGGTCGGCCTCCTGCGAGCCGATCGGCTCGTAGTCGAGGGATCCGTAGCCGGCGGTGCGGCTTTTGAGGTTGTCGAAGAAGTCGAACACGATCTCGCCGAGGGGCATCGTGTAACGGATCTCGACCCGGTCCTCACCGAGGTAGTCCATGCCGAGGAGGGTGCCGCGGCGGCTCTGGCAGAGTTCCATGATCACGCCGACGTAGTCCTTGGGGGCGAGGATGGCGGCCTTCACGATCGGTTCCTCGACCTTGGCGATCTTGCCGTTCGGGAACTCGCTCGGATTGGTGACCGTGACGGTCTTCTTGTCGTCGGTGGTGACCTCGTAGATCACGCTGGGCGCGGTGGTGATCAGGTCGAGCCCGAATTCGCGGTCGAGCCGCTCGGTGATGATTTCAAGGTGCAGCAGGCCGAGGAAACCGCAACGAAACCCAAAACCGAGGGCCACGGATGTCTCGGGCTCGTAGACCAGGGACGCGTCGGAAAGCTTGAGCTTGTCGAGGGCCTCCCGCAGGGCCGGGTAGTCGCTGCCGTCGATCGGGTACAGGCCCGAGTACACCATGGGCTTGGGCTCGGTGTAGCCGGGCAGAGCCACCGTGGCGGGCCGGAGGGCCGTGGTGACCGTATCGCCGACCTTCGACTGGCGCACGTCCTTCACGCCGGTGATCAGGTAGCCGACCTCGCCGACGCCGAGTCCCTTGCTGACCGTCGGTTCGGGCGAGGTGACGCCGATCTCGAGGATCTCGTGCGTCGCACGGGTCGACATCATCTGGATCTTCTCGCGCGGATTGAGCTTGCCGTCGATCATGCGCACGTAGGTGACGACGCCGCGGTAGCTGTCGTAGACCGAGTCGAAGATCATCGCGCGGGCCGCGGCGTTGGGGTCGCCGACCGGGGCGGGGATGAGGCTGGTGGCCCGGTCGAGCAGTTCCGCGACGCCCACGCCGGTCTTGCCGGAGACCCGGAGCACGTCGTCGGGGCTGCCGCCGATCAGGCTGGCGAGCTCCTTCGCGTACTTGTCGGGGTCGGCGGCCGGCAGGTCGATCTTGTTCAGCACCGGGATGATCGTGAGGTCGTTCTCCAGCGCCAGGTACAGGTTGGCCAGGGTCTGGGCCTCGATCCCCTGCGCGGCGTCGACGAGGAGGATGGCTCCCTCGCACGCGGCCAGGCTGCGGGACACCTCGTAGGTGAAGTCCACGTGGCCGGGGGTGTCGATCATGTTCAGGGCGTAGGTCTGGCCGTCGAGCTCCCACGGCATGCGCACGGCCTGGCTCTTGATGGTGATGCCGCGCTCGCGCTCGATATCCATCCGGTCCAGGTATTGGGCGCGCATCGACCGGTCGTCGACGACGCCGGTGATCTGCAGCATCCGGTCGGCCAGGGTGGACTTGCCGTGGTCGATGTGGGCAATGATGCAGAAGTTACGGATGAACTCGGGCGGGGTGGCGGCCGGTTCAAGCGCCGTGAGGGGTCTCGGTGACATGGTCTGGCAATTCTCCCATAGCTGGCTGGTTCCCGGTTTCGCCCGGCACCGGCGAACCAATTCGACGGAGATTCTCTTGTCGCAAACCTTTTTCGGTGCGTTCCGAGCGGTTTCGGTCAGAATCTCCGTCGAATTCGTTCAGGAAGGAGCGCCATCCGCCCCGTCAGGCGTGCGCTTTAGTCAGGACTGTCGGTGGCTGCACCTAGCCTGCTGTCATGTCCACTTCGGTCGGCACCACCCAGAAGCAACTCGGTCTCCTCTTCGACGCCGTCGCGGCGGCCGACCGGGTGATCGCCCGGAACCACGCGGTGCGAGCCGCCGCCGTCGATGAGGCCCGCCGGTTCAGCGAAGCCCACGCCGCGGAGATCCCGCTCGGCCCGCACTCCCGCTGGGACCGCGACGAGATCGCCCGCCGCGAGTTCTCCAGCGAGCTCGCCGCGACGCTGCACCTGCCCGAGCCCACCGCGGACAACCTGATCGCCGAGAGCCGCGCCCTGACCGAAAACCTTCCCGGCACCCGGGCGGCGCTGGAGGACGGGCTGATCAGCTACCGGCACGCCCAGACTCTGATCGGGCAGGCCTGCTCGATCCCTCTCCCCGGCCTGCCCGCCTTCGAACAGGCCCTGCTGCCGGCCGCCCAGAACCAGACCGTGGCCAAGCTCAAGCACACGGCCCGGGTGCTGCGGGAACGCCTGCACCCCGAGACCATCACCAGCCGCCGCGCCCGGTCCATCCTGGAACGCACCTCCTGGCTGCAGGCCGAACCCGATGGCATGGCCACCCTTCATCTGAACACCGGGGCCGAGCTCGTGCAGTCGATCTTCACCCGGGCCAACGACATCGCCGTCAGCCTTCTGGGTCCGGGCGAGCAGCGCACCCTCACCCAGGTGCGCACCGATGTACTCAGCGACCTGCTCATCAACGGTGTCACCCCGACCGGGGTCGGCGACGGAGTCCGGGCCACCGTCCAGGTCACCGTTTCCGTGATGACGCTCCTCGGACACAGCGAGGAACCCGGTCACCTCGAGGGCTACGGGCCGATCGATCCGGACACGGCCCGGGACCTGGCCTCGCGGGCGCCGAGCTTCACCCGGCTGCTCACCCACCCGGAGACGGGCGTCGTCCTGTCGGTCGGGCGCGACAGATACAAGGTTCCCAAACGGATGCGCCGCTTCCTGCGGCTCCGAGACGAGACCTGCCGCTTCCCCGGCTGCAACAAGTCGGCGCGGCGAGCCGAACTCGACCACACCCACGACTGGCATCTTCTCGGCCAGACCGCGCACGACAACCTCGCCCACCTCTGCAAGGCCAACCACGCCCTGAAATCCGAGACCCGATGGCAGGTGGCCCAGACGCCGGGCGGCATCCTGACCTGGACGTCACCGACGGGCCGGGACTTCGTCACCGCGCCGGCCAGGGTGCTCCCCACCGGGCCACCGGGAACCGCACCGCCGCTACTGCCGGAGGACGCGCCGTTCTGAGCGGACAGGCACCGTTTGTGCATGTGCGGAACGTGGATGTGCGGAAATTCAGCACAATCTGTCGAGATCCCTGCCTAAATGGGGAGATGACCCCAGCCACCCCGGTCCTCTTCGTCCACGGGATCCGCACCTCGGCCACGATGTGGCGGCGCCAGTTGTCCGCCCTGGGCGAGACCGGGCATCCGGTCCTGGCGATCGATCTGCCCGGGCACGGCTCGCGCATCGACGAACCATTCACCGTGGCGGGCGCCCTGACAGCCATCGATCAGGGCGTCGAGGCCCTGGGCGGCCGGGTGTTGCTGGTCGGGCTCTCCCTGGGCGGCTACTACGCCATCGAGTACGCCGCGCGGCACCCGCAGAAGGTGATCGGGTTGGTCGCCGCGGGAAGCTGCGCGATTCCGGCCGGGTGGCCCCTGGACGCCTACCGGAGCCTGGCCCGGCTCGTCCGCCGGCTGCCCGACCACGGATTGTGGCTTCACACCGCACTCGTGCGGGCCCTCCTGCCGCGAGACGGGGCCGCAGACACGCTCGCCGGCGGGGTTCCGCTGAATGTGATGGATGCCGGCCTCGGCGCCACCGGCACGCTCCGCCCGCTCGACAGCCTCTCTCGCTACCCCGGACCGGTGTGGCTGGTCAACGGCTTTTTCGATCAGTTTCGGCTGCACGAACGCCGCTTCCTTGCCGCCTGCCGGGACGGTCGTCTCGTGATCGTTCCCCGGGCCTCGCACCTGGTCAGCCTGGCCCAACCGGAACGGTTCACGGCGGTGCTCGGCGAGATCCTCCGGGAGGTCGCCGCCGGCCGGGCCCGGCCGAGTGTCGGGCCGGGCGAATAACTGGTATCGTTTCCTGTTGGCTTGCGTGTTGGGTCCCACCCCACACGATTATTGCCGTTCGGCGCCCTCTACCGCCAAGCGGCCCATCCGAACAAGAACCTAACGAAAGCGTATAAACGTGGCAAATATCAAGTCGCAGATCAAGCGTATCGGCACCAACAAGAAGGCCCAGGAGCGCAACAAGGCCGTCAAGAGCGAGTTCAAGCGCGCGATCCGCGCGACGCGCCTCGCCGTCACCGCTGGTGACAAGGACAAGGCCGTCGCCGGCCTCGCCCTGGCCTCGAAGAAGCTCGACAAGGCCGTCAGCAAGGGCGTCATCCACAAGAACCAGGCTGCGAACAAGAAGTCCGCCATCGCGAAGTCGGTCGGCGCACTCGTCTAGTCTCCAACTGACCTGGATCCGGGCCGTCTGACGGTCCCGACCTCGTGCTCGAAAAGCCCCCGCCGATTCGGCGGGGGCTTTCGTGTGTCCGGGGCTACCCAGTTGGGCGAGTCAGCGCTCGGCGGCCAGGTCAAGCCCGGTCAGCGGCGGCGCGGTCAGCTCTCGCCCTTGCGAGCGATCACGCCGATCAACCGCTCGAGGGCGAACACCGGGTCGCGCTCGGCGCCCTTGACCGCGGCATCCGTTTCGGCCAGGGCCACGACGCAGCGCGCGAGTCCCTCGTCCGACCAGCCGCGCAGGTCGCGCTGGGCCCGCTCCACCTGCCACGGTGCCAGACCGTACTGGGAGGCCAGCTGGGCCGAGCCGCCTCGCACCCCGCAGAGTTTCGCCATGGTGCGGATCTTCATCGCGAACGCCGCGACCACGGGCACCGGATCCGCGCCGGAGGCCAGCGCGTGCCGCAGGATGACGAGGGCCTCGCCGCGGTGCCCCGCGATCGCGGCGTCGGCCACCTTGAAGGCGTTCGCCTCGACCCGTCCGCCGTAGTACCGGTCAACGGTCGTTTCGGTCACCTCGGCGCCGGTGTCGGCGATCAGCTGCTGGCAGGCGGCGGACAGTTCGGCGAGGTCTCCCGAGAACGCCCCGACGAGGGAGCGGAGCGCGCTGGGCGTGACCCGTTTGCCGGCGGCCTTGAATTCAGAGGATGCGAAGTCGTGCCGGTCGGTGTCCTTTTTCAGCTCGGCGCAGACGACCTCGATGCCGCCGCCGGTTCCGGCCCGGATCAGGTCGAGCAGCTTCTTGCCGCGCACCCCGCCGCCGTGCCGGAGCACCAGGTAGGTGTCTTCCGCCGGGTTCTGCAGGTAGTCGATGGCTTCGGCGAGGAAGGTGTCGCTGCACTTCTCGACCGAGCTCACGCGGATCAGCCGCGGTTCGCCGAACAGGGACGGGCTGGCCACGGTGAGCAGCTCGCCGGGCGAGTAGCTGTCGGCCTGCACATCGCTGATCTCGAGGCTGGGGTCTTCCAGTTTGAGGAAATCCCGCAGCTGGCGGATCGCTCGCTCGGCCAGGAACACCTCGGTTCCGGAGACCAGCACGATCGGCGCCGGACGCACCTGATGCCAGGCCAGCTGCGGGATCGCAGCCGATTTCGGTGCGGCCTTGGGCGCGCTGCGGGGTGCGGTGCGGCCGGCTGAGGCGGTGCGTGCGGCCACTCGGTTCCCTTCGTTGCTGGTTCCACAGCCAACTGGTCGACAGCGTGCTGGTTCACACCCGTGGAGGAGCTCACACCGGTGGCGCGATTCAAGCCTAGTCGGGGCCGCCGACCGGCACGGTCTCCGTCCACACGGTGAGGGCACCGCCGCCGTCCGGGGCGGGCGCGACCACGATCATCCCGCCGAGGTCCGTGCGCAGGGCGAGCGTGCCCGCGGATGCCAGCATGCCGAGGAGGGCGTCGGTCGGGTGCCCGTAGCCGTTATCTCGGCCCACCGAGATGAGCCCGACGGTGGCTCGCAGGTCGGCATAGAGTTGAGGGCTCTGGTCCCTCGACCCGTGGTGGGCCACCTTGACCACGTCCACGGTGGCGAGTGGGGCGACCCGGCGGAGGGCGTCCTGCGGTTCCTGGCCGAGGTCGCCGAGGAAGATCGAACGGATTCCGCGCCCGTCAAACCCGATGGTCACGCTCCCGGCGTTGCCGGTCTGCATCGCCGGGGAACCCCGAACGGGCCAGAAGATCTCCCAGCGCAGTGCGCCGAGCGTTCCGGTGTCGCCGCGCGCGGCCTGACGCACGTCCGCGCCGCCCCGCGCAAGGCGCAGGTGGAGGCGCTCGTCCTCTGCGTTCTCGGGGACGCCGACCAGGGCCGTTCCGACCCGGCCGATCACGGCCTCGACGCCCCCGATGTGGTCGAGGTCGTAGTGGGTGAGCACGAGCAGATCGATCCGGTCGATTCCGAGGGTGTCGAGGCATTCCGCCAGGAGCGCCGGATCAGGCCCCACGTCGACCAGTGCGTAGAGGTCCTGATCCCGCACCACGACCGCGTCACCCTGCCCGATGTCGCAGGCCGCGATCTGCCAGTCCGCCGGGAAGGCCACGGCACGTCCCACGCCCGACCCGATCAGGGTCCCGGTGTAGGCGCCGCCCGCCAGGACGAGCACGGCGACGGCGGTCGGCGGCCACCAGCCCCGGACCGCCCCCGGACGGCGGAGAACGAGCGCCACGAACGCGACGGTCAGGATGCCCGTGGCAGCCACCCCGACGACTCCCCCGAGCCACGGCAGCCGACTCCCCGGCAGGAGCGCGCTCGTGCGCGCAATCGCCGCGATCCAGGCCGCGGGCAGCCAGGCCAGGTACAGGACTCCCCCGGCGATCCCCGGCAACCAGGGCAGGAGCAGGCAGGCCACCAGGCCGACCACGGTCGCGAACGGGGCCGCCGGGCCCGCCAACAGGTTCGCCGGCACCCCGTACAGCGGAAGCGTCGGGGTCAGCAGCACCAGAACGGGCTGGCAGGCCAGCTGCGCGGCGAGCGGGATTGCGATCACCGCTGCCAGCGCGGTCGGCATCCAGCGGCTCAGCACCCGGGTCAACGGACCGGCGAGCACCAGGAGCCCGCCCGTGGCCAGCGCCGAGAGCGCGAAGCCGTAACTGCGCGCCAGCCACGGATCTGCCACCAGCAGAACCACGACGACCAGGGCCAGCAGCGGCACACCCCGGCCCGGCCGGCCGGACGCGACGGAGAGCATCAGGATCGTGGCCATCAGCGCCGCGCGAAGCACGCTGGGCTCCGGTGTCACGAGCACCACGAAGCCCAGCAGCGTGGCGAGGGACAACGTGATGCGCATCCCGCGTCCGAGCCGCAGGTACCCGCCGAGCAGCATGATCCCCGCGATCACCACCGCGCAATTCGCGCCGGACACCGCGGTGAGGTGACTGAGCGAACTCGCCTTCATCGATAGGTCCAGATCCGCGCTCACCTGGCTGGTGTCACCGATCGCGAGTCCGGGCAGCAAGTCACCCCCGTCGCCCGGCAATTCCCGGGCCGCCTCGACGAAACGGGTTCTGAGTGCGTTCGCCCAGGCCAACCACCATGGGGGTGCCGCCACGGACTCTGCCCGGCTCCGACCGAAGAACAGCGCCGCAGCGGAATCCCCCGGGTCCGTGGCCCGAAGGGATCCGTCCAAACGCACGACCGAGCCGATCTGCAGGCTCGCGGTTCCCCGGCCGGAGGACTCGGCGAAGACCAGCACGGGCACGGAGACTCGCGACGAGCGCTTGCCCTCGGTCAGCTCGGTGACCGTGCCGCGGAATCTGACCCGGGCTCCCGTTCCCCCGGTGCCGAATCCGCCCGGAGACGCGGTCTCCACCGGCACGGACCACACCGTGATGAGCGCAGAGGCGTTCGCATGACGACTCGCCGCGGCACGCACGTCCGCCGGCAGCCGGGCCGGCCCCGAGACCAATACGACCGAAGCGACCAGGGCGGAGACCGCGAGGCTCACCCCGACGGTGGCCCAGAGTGGACGCCACCGGGCACGTCGGTCGAACACCGCGGCCACGACGAACAGGCCCGCCCCCAACCAGAGCCCAACGGCGGCAGAAGCGGGAACGCCGCCGGGTGCTCCCACGAGGACGCCGGCGGCCAGCCACGCCGTCGCCGCCGGCACGACCAGGCGCAGGTCGATCCCTGTCGTGGACTCCATCTGTGGAGGTTAGGTGCGGCGGCGCCGTCACCCCAGGGCCCACTGCATCTGTGGCCCGTTTACCCAGGTCCACGGCTGTGGAGGTCCGGTGGTTGGCTCACGATCCACCGACTACGCTGGGCCCAGCCGATGAGACTGGGGGGGCTTATGCCAATTCACGATGAGAGTTCGATTGCGGAATCCGCGGAGCAGACGGACGGAAAGAGACTGCGGGGCCCGGGTTTTTGGCTGAGAATCGCCGTTGCGGTCGTGGCCGTCGTGTTGTTGGCGATCCGCGGCATCCGTTCGTACGACAACGGCGGCAGCGGGCCGATCGTCCTGGCCCTGGTCATCGCCGGTGGGATGGTCGGTGCTTTGCTGCTCTACTTCGGTGTCTCGAATGCGCGCCGGATCGATCGAGCACAACGAGCGTTTCCTTCGGCTTGGATCGTCCCGGTCCTCGTGGCACCGCTCCTGGCTCAGGAGCTGTCGGCGCTGACGACCGCCCTGGGGCTCGCACCGTCGCGGGTGAATCCGACCAGATACGCGACCCTTGTCGTCGACGACCAGAGCGTGCAATTCCTGTCGGGCCGTGCCACCGGGAGCCCTGCGGCGGCCTTCCCCTCGAACCTGGTTCGGAGCTTCACTGTCGGATCCGTGCAGATCGGGATGCGCATCATGGCCACCATCGAGGTCGAGGTGGCCTCATCCGAGCGAACCTTGGTGCTGCCGGTCACCCCGATGAGGAGCCGCGGCAACTGGCTGCGCGCGGTGCCGGATGCCGATATCGCGCGGCTGGCCGAAGATCTGCGACGCGCGATCGGTGCCGGGGGGATATAGCCCTGACGGCTCAGCCGCGCACCGACCTGGGCGAACGGTCCAGGTCGGCGGATCGACCGGTCAGGAACGGCATGCAGCACCCCGCGAGCAGGGCGCCGATGCCGCCCCAGACCAGGTCCCCAATGGTATCGACGTAGCCGACGAAGATCTCACTGTCGATGAACGTGTGCCCGAACCACTCGAAGACCTCCCACAGCACTCCGAGCGACAGCCCCAGTGCGGTGGTCATCACGATGGCCGAAATCGTCGGTCGCCGCAGCGTCCCGGTGTCGGCCAGGACTCCCAACCTCACGAACAGGAGGTAGCACAGTGCGGCGCTGAGCCCGTTGGTGACAAGGTGAACCGGGAGGTCCCACCACCGAGTCGAGATGTAGATCTGTAGCACGCTGCTCCACACGGCGATGAGAACCACCGTGCCGAAGGCGATGTCGACGCTCGGCCGGACGCCGATCACCCGGGGAAAGAACATTCCGACGAACACGACCGCGAGGCTCAGCCCCGCGATCGTGCCCCAGCCGAGGGCTGCGATAACGATGCCGATCAGGGCCAGCACCCGCAGCCCGTCGGCGACCGTCTCGGCCGCTCCCGACGGTGTGCGCAGGAGTGAACGGATCATGGCAGCACCTCAAAGGGTTCGGATGTCCCGGCCGAGCGGCCCCCGCACCGCACAACGGCCTGCACGGGTTCATGGTCGGATGCCGCCCGGCCGTCGAACCGGGCCGCGTTGATGCCCACACTGAGCACGTCGACTCCGTGCCCCACCAGGATGAGGTCGATGCGCTTGCCGCCGGGGCGACGGCGTCGGTAGTTCGAAAAGGTCCCCCACTGCGGCGTCAGCCGCTCGACTGCGACCTCCCAGGAGTCCAGGAGCGCCCCGTCGGCTATCAGCCTGCGGTACACGGCCGAGCCCTCGTCGGCGTTGAAGTCGCCGGTCAGCACGATCGCGGCGCCGGGCTCCGCGGCGCGCGCGGACCGCACGAGGTCCAGGATGTACTTCGCCGACTCCAGTCTCGAGCGCCAGGAGAGGAAGTCGAGATGGGTGTTGAAGGCGAGCAACCGTGCTCCGGTCGCCGTATCGGTGAATTCGGCCGACACGACGATGCGCCGCACCAGGTTTCCCCACGACCGGGAGCCCGGCGTCTCCGGAGTCGCGGACAGGGCCTGTTGCCGCCAACCCGTCAGTTCCAGCCGCCGCGAGTCGTAGAACACCGCGCAGTGCTCGTCAGCTCCGGCGGCATTGCGGCCGCGGCCGACCCAGCCGTAGTCCTCTCCGAGGGAATCCGCGACGAATTCGACCTGATCGGCCAGGGCTTCCTGCACGCCGAGGAGCGTGGGCTGCTCGGCGCGCAGGATACGTCGTAGCAGAGGCTTCCGTGTCACCCACCGGTCGGGACTGCCCGGCTGCATCCGGGGCATGCGTCGACGGATGTTGTAAGTCATCACGTGCAGGTCGGGGGCGGTCACCGGACCGATGAGCGAAACATCCGTCATCGGACCCAGAGTACGCTCGCCACGCGCAATCCAGAACCCGGTGCGTGGGCGTCTCGTCTCAGCTGCGAACGTAGGCCGCGAGGTGCTGCCCGGTGAGGGTGGAGCGGGCGCCGACGAGCTCGGCGGGTGTGCCCTCGAAGACGATCCGGCCGCCGTCGTGCCCGGCGCCGGGGCCGAGGTCGATGATCCAGTCGGCGTGCGCCATCACCGCCTGGTGGTGCTCGACGACGATGACCGACTTGCCCGAGTCGACGAGCCGGTCGAGGAGGCGGAGCAGCCGTTCGACGTCAGCGAGGTGCAGCCCGGCGGTCGGCTCGTCGAGCACGTAGACGCCGCCCTTCTCCGCCATGTGGGTGGCGAGCTTGAGCCGCTGCCGTTCACCGCCGGACAGGGTGGGGAGCGGCTGGCCGATGGTCAGATAGCCGAGCCCGACCTCGGCGAGCCGGTTCAGGATGGCGTGCGCGGCCGGTGTGCGGGCCTCGCCGGCGCCGAAGAATTCCTCGGCCTCGGCCACAGACATTGCGAGCACCTCGCTGATGTCGCGGCCGCCGAGGTGGTATTCCAGCACCGAGGCCAGAAACCGCTTCCCCTCACACTCCTCGCAGGTGGTGGCGACGCCGGCCATCACGCCCAGGTCGGTGTAGATCACTCCGGCGCCGTTGCAGGTGGGGCAGGCCCCTTCGGAGTTGGCGCTGAACAGCGCCGCCTTCACGCCGTTGGCTTTCGCGAAGGCCTTGCGGATCGGGTCGAGCAGCCCGGTGTAGGTCGCCGGGTTGCTCCGGCGGGAGCCGCGGATCGCGCCCTGGTCGATGGACACCACTCCTTTGCCGGCGGGGATCGAACCGGCGGGGATCGAACCGTGCACGAGCGAGCTCTTGCCCGATCCGGCGACGCCGGTGACGACGACCAGCACCCCGAGCGGGACGTCGACGTCGACGTCCCGCAGGTTGTGCGCCGTCGCGCCGCGGATCTCCAGCGCGCCGGTGGGCGTGCGCACCGTCTCCTTGAGGGTGGCGCGGTCGTCGAGATGGCGCCCGGTGAGGGTGTCGCTGGCCCGCAGCCCCTCGAGGGTGCCTTCGAAGCAGACGGTACCGCCCGCGGCTCCCGCGCCTGGGCCGAGGTCGACCACGTGGTCAGCGATCGCGATCATCTCCGGCTTGTGCTCCACGACGAGCACGGTGTTGCCCTTGTCACGCAGGCGCCGCAGCAGGTCGTTCATTCGCTGGATGTCATGGGGATGCAAACCGATCGTGGGCTCGTCGAAGACGTAGGTGACATCCGTCAGTGAGGAACCGAGGTGCCGGATCATCTTGACCCGCTGGGACTCGCCGCCGGACAAGGTGCCCGTCGGGCGATCCAACGAAAGGTAGCCCAGACCGATCTCCACGAACGACTCGAGGATGCGCTGCAGTGCTCCGAGCAACGGAGCCACGGACGGCTCGTCGATGCCCCGGACCCAGTCGACGAGGTCGCTGATCTGCATCACGGCGGTGTCGGCGATGTTCAGGCCCTGGATCTTCGAGGATCGAGCGCCCTCGTTGAGCCGGGTGCCGCCGCACTCGGGGCAGGTCGCGAAGGTGACCGCCCGGTCGACGAAGGCGCGAATGTGCGGCTGCAACGCGTCGACGTCCTTGGACAGGAATGACTTCCGCATCTGCGGGATCAGGCCCAGGTAGGTCAGGTTGATCCCGTCGACCTTGATCTTGGTCGACTCCTTATGGAGCAGGTCGTTCAGCTCCTTTTTCGTGTAGTTGCGGATCGGCTTGTCGGGGTCGAACCAGCCGCAGCCGCGGAAAATTCGCCCGTACCAGCCCTCCATCGAGTAGCCGGGGATCGTGAGCGCGCCCTCGTTCAGGGACCTGGCGTCGTCGTAGAGCGCCGTCAGGTCGATGTCGCTCACCTTGCCCATGCCCTCGCAGCGCGGACACATCCCGCCGGTGATGCTGAAGCTGCGCTGTTCCTTGACGGTCTGCCCGCCGCGTTCGATGGAGACGGCACCCGCTCCGCTGATGGAGGCCACATTGAAGGAGAACGCCTGGGGTGAGCCGATGTGGGGTTGCCCGATCCGGCTGAAGGCGATTCGCAGCATCGCGTTGGCGTCGGTGGCGGTGCCGACGGTGGAACGGGGGTTGGCGCCCATCCGCTCCTGGTCGACGATGATCGCCGTGGTCAGCCCGTCGAGCACGTCGACATCGGGCCGCGCCAGGGTCGGCATGAACCCCTGCACGAAGGCGCTGTAGGTCTCGTTGATCAAGCGCTGCGACTCCGCGGCGATCGTGCCGAACACCAGCGAGCTCTTGCCCGAGCCGGAGACGCCGGTGAACACCGTCAGGCGGCGCTTCGGGATCTCGACGCTGACGTCCTTGAGGTTGTTCACGCGTGCGCCCTGCACGCGGATGACATCGTGGCTGTCGGCGGCGCTCATCGGTTCTCCCTGTGTTCTGCCGGAGGGTCACCTGCCGGGCGCTGTGCTACCGGGCGGTTCTGCCGGGCAATCTGGCCGGCTACCAGCGGTTCACCCGATTCTCCCGTATCGGCGCGGGCGCGACAACGGTTGCCGCCCCTGATCCGGTGATCTGGGTATCCGCCGGCTGTCAGTGGTCCTGGATCAATGGTCCTGGATGAGCCCGAGCACGTTGCCGTCGGGGTCGGAGAACGTGGCTACCAGGCGGCCGGCGCCCACGTCGTGCGCGGGTTCTGTGACGGTGGCGCCCGCTTTGGTCACCTCGGCCAGCTTCACCTCGATGTCGGGCACGTGCCAGTAGGCGACGGGTGAGGTCAGGCCCTGCGGTCCCCCGCCCGGGACCAGCCCGATCTGCTGCCCCTCCGCCTCGAACCCGACGTAGTAGGGCCCGTCGGTCTGCGGTTCGACGCCGAGCAGGGCGGCGTACACCGCCTTGGCCCGCGCCAGGTCGGAAACGGGATGCAGCACGGTCTTGATCCCCTGGGTGGAAGAGGTGGTCATGGTACCTCCTGACGTCGGTGTGGCGCGGTCATCTGGTCGTGGAGATGTCCACGGCGATCACTGTAGCCGCGGCCCGGTGACTCCCGCTAGGCAAATGAGTCCTCGCGGAACGGTCGACGCGGGGCGCGGATCCGCGGTTCCGAGCGGTTGCTCCCGCGGGGTGCCCGAACCAATTCGACGGAGATTTTGCCCGAAAGTGCCCGAAACAGGCCGGATAGACATTTTTAGATGAATATCTCCGTCGAATTGGTTCAACGACGGGGGACGGGGACGCTCGGGACGGGGACGGGGACGGGGACGGGGACGGGGGGGGACGGGGGGGAGGGGGAGGATCAGACCGTGATCAGGGCGGCCAGGCCCTCGAAGGTCTTGTCGCCGATGCCGGTGACATTGCGCAGGTCGTCGACGCTGGCGAACGGGCCGTTGGCATCCCGGTAGTCGAGGATGCGCTGCGCCATCGCCGGCCCGATCCGGGGCAGGGTGTCGAGTTCGGCCAGGGTCGCCGTGTTCAGGTTGACGGGAACCGTGGCGGCGCCGGTGCCCCCGCCGGCCCCGCCCCCGGCCGCCCCGCCGGCGGGCGACCGCGGCGGCGTCTCGCCGAGTTGGGGCAGGTAGAGCTGTTCGCCGTCGGCAACTCGGCGGGCGAGATTCGCGCCCGCGGGATCGGCAGTCTCGGTGAGGCCGCCGGCGGCGGCCACGGCATCCATCACCCGGGCCCCGACGGACAGCTCGTAGAGGCCGGGACGCTGCACCGCGCCGAGGACGTGCACGAAGAGGACGGCGCCCGCGGTGGTGGCCCCCGCGGTCGAGGGCGTGGCGCCCAACGGCTGGGCGCCCGAGGGAACAGCGCCCGAGGGAACAGTTCCCGGCGCCTGAGTTGCAGACGGCAGTGTGCCCGGAGCCGTGCCGCCGGCGGCGCCGGCCGCGGCCACCACCTGGTGTCCGGACTGCTGGCCCACGGCCGAGACGACCACGGCCGTCGCCAGCGCGGCGATCAACAGCACGACGGCGGCGCCCACCCCGATGCGGAGCCGGGGGGCCGCGCGCGCATGCGCGGCCGGGGCCAGGCGATCGAGAGCGGATACGACCGGATCATGAGCCATCCCGGCAGGCTAGGCCGCCCGGGGGTACTCCCCCGGGCGGCCAGCGCCGAACTGTGCTCCCGCGCCCTGGACGCGGCCCTGTGGAGGCGAGGCTAATTTCTGCGGGTGACGATGCTCACCAGCCGCGGCTCCCGCACGATCACGTGCTGCACCTCCCGGTCGCCGATCCGCCGGATGACCTCGGCGGACGCGCGGGCCAGGCGTTCTAGGTCCTCGCCCGAGATCTTGGGCGACACCTCGATCCGATCGCGAACCTTGCCGTCCACCTGGACGACCGCCGTCACCGATTCCTCGACGAGCAGGGTGGGGTCCGCCTTGCGCCACTGCACCAGGGCGACACAGGGGTCGTAGCCCAGGTGCTGCCACATGTCTTCGGCCGCGTAGGGGGCGAACAGGTTCAACGCCATGGCGGTGACCTCCGCGGCTTCGCGCACCGCGCCATCCGCGGGGCCCGCGCCCGTGTCGATCACCTTGCGGGTGGCGTTGACCAGTTCCATCAGGCGGGCGACGACGACGTTGAACTTGAACGACTCGACCAGGCCGGGCGCGTCGGCCAGGAAACGGTGCGTGACCCGGCGGAGTGCCGCATCACCCGACTTCCACTCGACGTCGGGTGTGCTGGTCACGTCCCGGGCGACGCGCCAGGCGCGGGCCAGGAACTTGGCCGAGCCGACCGGCGAGACATCCGCCCAGTCGATGTCGTCTTCCGGCGGGCCGGCGAAGGCCATGGTGAGGCGCACGGCGTCGACGCCGAACTGGTCGACCTCCTCCGTGAAGTACACCAGGTTGCCCTTGCTCTTGGACATCTTGGCGCCATCGAGGATGACCATCCCCTGGTTCAGGAGAGCGGTGAACGGTTCGGTGAACGTGACGTAGCCGAGGTCGAACAGCACCTTGGTCATGAACCGGGCGTAGAGCAGGTGCAGGATGGCGTGCTCGACGCCGCCGACGTACTGGTCGACCGGAGCCCACTTGTCGGCTTCCTTCGGGTCGAACGCTTTCGTGTCGTCGGTGGGGTTGAGGAAGCGGAGGAAGTACCAGGAGCTGTCCACGAACGTGTCCATGGTGTCCGCGTCGCGGCGGGCCGGCGTGCCGTCGATCGGGTTGGGCACATTCACCCAGTCCGTCGCGCCGCCGAGCGGAGAGGTGCCCTTGGGCTTGAGGTCGAGGCCGTCGGTCGGCGGCAGCAGCACGGGCAGCTGGTCCTCCGGAACCGGGATCTCGGTGCCGTCCTCGCCGTGGATGATCGGGATCGGGGTGCCCCAGTAGCGCTGACGGGAGATGAGCCAGTCCCGCAGGCGGTAGTTCTTGGCCGCGCGGCCGGTCCCGTCGGCGGTCAGCTGCTCGATCATGCGCTTGATCGCGTTGTTCTTGCTGAGACCGTTCAGGGACCCGGAATTGATCAGGCGGCCCTCACCGGCCAGGGCGACGCCCGTGGCGGCCGGGTCGAGGGCGGGGAGCTCTTCGGTGCCGTCGAGCATCCCCTGCGTGATCACGGGGATCATGCCGGTGGCGGGGGCGCTGGTGTCGACCACGACGATCACGGGCAGGTCGAATTTGCGGGCGAAGTCGAGGTCGCGCTGGTCGTGGGCCGGCACCGCCATCACGGCGCCGTGGCCGTAGTCGGCGAGCACGTAGTCGGCGGCCCAGATCGGCAGGCGTTCGCCGTTGGCGGGGTTGATCGCGTACCGCTCGAGGAAGACTCCGGTCTTCTCCCGGTCGGTGGCCTGGCGTTCGATCTCGGTGCTGTTCTGGACCTGCACCAGGTATTCCTGGAACCGTTCCCGGACGGCCGGCGAGGCATCCGCGACCAGCTCGGCGGCGAGGTCGGCGTCGGGGGCGACCACCATGAAGGTCGCCCCGAAGAGGGTGTCCGGGCGGGTCGTGAACACGCTGACGCGCTCCTCACGGCCCTCGATCACGAAGTCGACGTCGGCGCCGATGGAGCGGCCGATCCAGTTGCGCTGCATGTTCAGGACCTTGGCCGGCCAGGTGCCCTCGAGCTGGTTCAGGTCGTCGAGCAGCCGGTCGGCGTAGTCGGTGATCTTGAAGTACCACTGGGTGAGCTTCTTCTTCACCACCACGGCGCCGCTGCGTTCGGAGGTGCCGTCGGCCAGGACCTGCTCGTTGGCGAGGACGGTCTGGTCTACCGGGTCCCAGTTGACCCAGCTGTCCTTGCGGTAGGCGAGGCCCTTCTTGTACAGCTGCAGGAACAGCCACTGGTTCCATTTGTAGTACTCGGGGTCGCTGGTGTGCAGTTCACGGGACCAGTCGAAGGATGCCGCGTAGAGCTTCATGCTCTTCTTCTGCTGCGCGATGTTGTCGTAGGTCCAGCCGCGCGGGTCGATGCCGCGCTTGATCGCCGCGTTCTCGGCGGGCAGGCCGAACGAGTCCCAGCCGATGGGGTGCAGCACGTTGAAGCCCTGCTGGCGCCAGTAGCGAGCGACGATGTCGCCGAGCGCGTAGACCTCGGCGTGCCCCATGTGCAGGTCGCCGGACGGGTACGGGAACATGTCGAGAACGTACTTGCGCGGGCGGGTGTCGCCCGGGTCGTTGGTGCGGAAGGGCTCGAGTTCCTCCCAGATCGGCTGCCACTTCGCCTGGATGGCGGCGAAATCGTAGACTTCTTCGTCGCTTCCCTGGCCGGTGCGGGTGTGGTCGTACTCGTGTGCCACGTGACTCTCTTCGTTGCAGTGGGGATTGCGCCAGCAGGCACAGGGCCGCCCGGAGGCGTCGTCCAACGTCTAGGTTACTAAACCTGGCCCTGGCCCGTTGCTGGCCCGGACGGGCGGGTGCCGAGGACGGCCAGGAGCGCCGCCGCCTTGATCCGGGTTTCCTCGATCTCCTCGCCGGCGTCGGACAGGGCCGTGATGCCGCCGCCGGTGCCGATGGACGCCCCGGTGGGGCCGAGCACGATGCTGCGGATGACCATGGCCAGGTCCACGGATCCGTCCCGCCCGAGGTAGCCGAAGGCGCCGGCATAGATGCCGCGCGGGCCGTCCTCGAGGGCGTCGAGGAGGGTCATCGCGCTGATCTTGGGTGCGCCCGTCATGGATCCGGCGGGGAAGCAGGAGGCCACGGCGTCCACGACGCTGACCCCGGGCGCGAGGCGCGCCTCGACGGTGCTGACCAGCTGGTGCACATGGGCGTAGCTCTCCACCGCCAGCAGGCTCGGCACGCTGACCGACCCGACCTCGGCGATCCGGCCCAGATCGTTGCGCATCAGGTCGACGATCATCAGGTTCTCGGCGCGTTCCTTGACGCTGGCCTCGAGCTCCGCCCGGAGCGCCCGGTCCTCCGCGGGCCGACTGGAGCGGGGCCGGGTGCCCTTGATCGGTTTGGTCGTGACCCGCCCGCCGGGGGTCACGGCGAGGAACTGTTCCGGCGAGGCGCTGAGCAGGGCGGTGTCGCCGAAGCGCAGGAGCCCGCCGTGGTGGCTGGGGCTGCCGGCGCGGAGCAGCAGGTAGGCCCGCACCGGGTCGGGGCGGACGTCGACCAGGATCTCATTGGTGAGGCAGAGCTGATAGGCGTCCCCCGCCCGGATCGAGGTCTGGCACCGGTGCACGAGTTCCGCGTAGCGGTCGTCGTCGTGCCGCCAGCGGGCCACCGCCCCGCCCGGGAGCGGTTCAGGGGCCACGGATGCCCCGGCAGGCAGGTCGGCGAGGGTGCGTGGCATCCGTTCCGCCCATGCCCGGGCGGCGCCGACTGGTTCGCCGGGGCACTGGCGGGCCACCGCCGTGACGGTGCCCGCAGCGTGATCGAACACGAGCATGCGGTGCACCTCGAGCAGGGCGGCGTCCGGATAGCGCGAATCGTGCGCCGGCGTGCCGACGGTCTGGGCACCGAGTTCGTAGCCGAGCCAGCCCACCCAGCCGAGCCGGAAGCCTGCGTCGTCGTCCTCGCCGGCACCGTCGTCGGCGCCATCGTCCTGCGCCGGGGCGAGGTCCTCCTGGAGGAACTCGAACACGGTGCTCGGCCGGATCTCCGCGGGCGTCGCCGTGCACCCGGCGGTGGCCACCGTCACGGTGGCATTCGGCACCGAGGCCGTCACGAAGCGGGATGCGGGCGAGGCGGCACCGAGATAGCTGTGTCCGGTGCGGGAGCTCTCCCCGCCATCCAGCCAGAATGCGTAGGGACTGTCGCGGTACAGGGCATGGAAAACGCTCGCCGGATCCCGCCACTCGGGCAGGGGAACGCGAAGAATCGACCCGGTCACGGTCTCAGCCTAGGTGCCCGGTTCCCGGCCGTCGTGCCAGGCCGGTCCGGGCCGGGTTCCGGGATCCGGCATCCGGCATCCGGCCTAGGCTGGGCCGGGTGAACGACATCCTCAGCTCGATCCTCGACACCGTCGCCAGTGTCGACCCGGTCGTGCGCACCCTGCTGGCCGGTCTCGGCATGGTGCTGGAGACATCCGTGCTGGTCGGACTCGTGGTTCCGGGCGATTCCATCGTGATCGTCGCGAGCACGGCGGTGGGGAACACGGTCGAGTTCGTGGGACTGGTCGTCACCGTGATCGTCGGCGCCCTGGTCGGCGAGAGCATCGGGTTCGCGCTGGGGCGGCACTTCGGCCCGTGGATCCGGTTGAGCCGGCTCGGACGCCGTCTGGGCGAGCGCAACTGGGCCCGGGCGGAGATCTACCTGGCCCGTCGCGGCGGGATCGCCGTGTTCCTGTCCCGGTTCCTGCCGGTGCTGCACTCCCTGATCCCGCTGACCGTGGGGATGAGCCCGATGCGCTACCGCACGTTCATGGCGTGGACCGTGCCGGCCTGTGTGCTGTGGTCGCTGGCCTACGTCTCGGTCGGGTGGGCCGCCGCCGACGGTTACCGGGAGCTCGCCGACCGGCTCCACTTCGCCGGATACCTCTTCGTGGCCGCGATCGCGGCCTTCGTGCTGCTCGTGCTCCTGATCAAGAAGTGGTTGAACCGTCGGGAGGCCCGGCACATGGAGCAGCCGGACGGGCCGGCGACCCTGCACGAGGAGTAACGGGACCGGTTCCGGGTGCCTGCTGTCGCGAGCGTCGCGTCTATCGCCGCGGGCGTGCCGGGCCGGGCACGGTGACGCGCGCGGTGATCAGCTCGTCGGGCACCGGGGTGTGCGAGATCAGCAGCACGGCGCGTCCGTCTTCGGCGGCCGTCTCCAGGATGTCGCGGACCAGCTGCTCGCCCTGGGCTTCGTCGACGTTCGCGGTCGGTTCGTCGACGATGAGCACCGGGAAATCCGCGAGCAGTGCGCGGGCCAGCGCGATCCGCTGGGCCTGGCCGCCCGAGACCAGGGCGCCCTGCTCCCCCACCCGAGCGTCGAGGCCGCCGCGCTGACGGGTCCAGGCGCCCAGGCCCACCCGGCCGAGAACGGCCAGAAGGTCGTCGTCGGTGGCGGTGTCGCGGGCGAAGAGCAGGTTCTGACGGATGCTGTCGTCGAAGAGCCAGGGGCGCTGCTCGCACAGTCCGACGCGCGCCCGCACCGCGTCCTGGGGCAGCGTGCGCGCCTCGACGCCGTCGAGCCGGTAGGAGCCCGTGTAGTCGAGGAAGCGCACCAGGACCAGGGTGAGGGTGCTCTTTCCGGCGCCGCTCGGGCCGAAGAGGTGCACCCGGTCGCCGGGCGCCAGGCGCAGGGTGACGTCGGTGAGCGCCGGGGCATCCGTGCCGGGCCAGCTCGCGCCCAGGCCGGCCAGTTCGAGGACCGGCCGCGCGCCCACGGTGACGCCGACGCCGGGTGGGGTGTCGAGCGGGGTGTCCAGCAGCGCATCGAGCGAGGCATCGAGTGGGATCTCCGGCGGGACCTCCGCCGGGACGGCCGAGGTCACCCGGCGGGCGCTGGAGCGCACCTGCCGCCACACGCCGAGCGCCAGGGGGATCAGGCCGAACACCTCGAAGACCGCCATCGGCACGAGGACGACGACGGCGAAGCCCGGCCCGGTCAGTGCGCCGGCCCCGGTGACCAGGCCCGCACCGTCGGGCCCGGAGTTGAGGAGCTCCGGGATGCCGACCCACAGGGCCCCGACGGTCGCGGCGCCCGCGAACAGGGACAGCACGGCGCCCTGCACGCCCACGCCCAGTGAGCGACGCAGGGAGGCCCGGCGCAACCGGTCGTCGGCCGCCGCCAGGGTGTCCAGCCGCCCGGGGAGGGCGCCGAAGGCGGTGAGCACGTCGAGGTTCTCGACGACCTCGAGCACCTCGCCCGCGAGGGCTCCACGCAGGGGGGCGAGTTCCCGCTCCGACCGGGCGGACAGGGCGCTGGAGGCAAGCGTCGCGACGACGCCGGCGAGGAGGAGGGCCAGGGCCAGCGTCAGGGCGGCCGCCGGGAGCACCAGCCAGACCCCGAACACGCTCAGGGCCGCGAGGATGCCGGCGGTCGCGAGCGGCTGCACGACCCGCAACGGCAGGTCCTGCAGGTCGTCGACGTCGCGGACGAGGCGGGTGAGCAGGTCCCCGCGGCCGGTGTTCGAGAGCCCGGCCGGGGCGAGGGGCACGAGCCGGGCGAACACGCCCAGGCGCAGGTCGGCGAGCTGGCGGAAGGCGGCGTCGTGGCTGGCCAGCCGTTGCAGGTACCGGAAGGCGGACCGGCCCAGGGCGAAGGCCCGCACGCCGACGACGGCCATCGAGAGGAACATGATCGGCGGCTGTTCGGCGGCGCGGGTGATCAGCCAGGCTGAGGAGGCCAGCAGGGCCACCGCGAAGATCGCGCTCGCCACGCCGGCGGCCAGGCCGGGGGCGAACCGGCGCGCGCGCGGCTGGGCGAGCCGGAGCACCGTCCGCACCGCCGACGGGTCCGCGTTCCCAGACCCACAGGTCTCCGGCGCGGGTTTTTCCGGCACGGTGTTTTCCGGCACGGTGTTTTCCGGCACGGTGTTTTCCGGCACTGTGTCTTCCGGCACGGTGTCTTCGGGCACGGTTTGCTCAGACATGGGCCACCTCACTCAGCTGCACGATCTGGTCGGCGGCGGCGCGCAGGGCGGGGCGGTGGCTGACCACGATCACGATCCGCCCCTCGTCGGCCAGTCGGCGCAGCCCTGCGGCGAGTAGCGTCTCCGCCGCGGCGTCGAGGGCCGAACTGGGTTCGTCGAGCACCACGATGGAGCAGCCGTGGGTGCGGGCACGGTAGATCGCCCGCGCCGCGGCGACCCGCTGGGACTGCCCGCCGGACAGCCCCGCCCCGGCGACGCCGAGCAGCGTGTCCGGGGCCAGGTCGGCCGCCCCGGCCCAGGCCAGTGCGGTCGTCACCGCGGCCGGGTCGACGGATGCGTCGCCGAGGGCAAGATTGTCGGCGATCGTTCCCTGGAAGAGTCCGGGTCGCTGCCCGGCCCAGGCCAGCTGGGGCCGGCCGGTGCCCGGGGTCAGGGCGCGGTCGCCGAGGCTGATGCGGCCCTCGAACGGGACGAAACCCTGCAGGGCCGCCACCAGGGTGGATTTTCCGGCTCCGCTCGGGCCGACGACCACGGCCAGCTGCCCCGGGCGGAAGACGGCGCTGAAATCGGACACCGTGGCATCCGTGCCCCGCCGGATCGTGACCTGTTCGAACCGGAGCGGGCCGCCCGGCTTCGGCAGCACCGGGCTCGGCGACGGGACCGGGACGGACGCGGAGACCGGGGCCGGGACCGGCGCGGAGTCCGGCCGGCCCTCGTCGAGGAGGGCGAAGACCTCTTCGGAGGCCGCGAGCCCGTCGGCCGCGGCGTGGAACTGGGCGCCGACCTGGCGCACGGGCAGGAACGCCTCCGGGGCCAGCAGCAGCACGAAGAGCCCGACCCCGAGGGAGAGGCTGCCATCCACCAGACGCAGGCCGATCGACACGGCGACGAGGGCCACCGACAGGCTGGCCGCCAGTTCCAGCACGAAGCCGCTGAGGAAGGAGACCCGCAGCACCTTCATGGTGCGCGTGCGGTAGTCGTCGGTGATGGTGCGCACCCGCTCGAACTGGCGGGCCTGCCGGCCGTAGATCTTCAGTGTGCCGAGGCCCCCGACCAGGTCGAGGAACCCGGTGGACAGTCGGTGCAGGGAGTCCCATTGCTGACGCTGTACGGCCAGGGTGGCCTGGCCGATCAGAATCATGAAGACCGGGATGAACGGCAGCACCACGATCACGGTGATCCCGCTGGGCAGGTCCTGCCAGAGCATGACCAGGATCAGCAGGGGCGTGGCGATGCCGGCGAGCAGCAGCTGGGGCAGGTAACGGGCGAAGTAGTTGTCCAGCGCGTCAAGGCCCTGCGTCACCAGGGTGGCCACGCTCGCGCTCTGCCGGCCGGCCAGCCAGTCGGGGCCCCGTTCGGCGAGCCGGTCGAGCACCTGGCGCCGCAGCTGGCTCTTGACCGAGGCCGCCCCGCGGGTGGCGGCGACCTCGAGCAGCCAGACCAGCACCGCGCGCACGACGACGACGCCGGCGAGGGCGCCGATCGTGCCGGCCAGTTCGCTCCTCTGCGCGCCGGCCACCGCGAGCGTGATGCTCTGGCTGAGCAGCCAGGAGAACGCGATCACCGTGACGGTCTGCGCCAGCCCGAGCACGGCTCCGGCTGCCAGGAACCACCGGGCGGCGGTCGCGTAGCGGAGAAGCCGGGGATCGAGAGGACGCATCCGTTTCAGTTTACGGCGGATTCAATGTGCGGCGGACTCAGCGAAGGGCGGACTCAGTGGACGGCGGAGTCTACCGCCGCCGTCACGGTCTTCCGGCTGACCCGCTTGCGCAGCACCCAGTAGGTCCAGCCCTGGTAGAGCAGGATGACCGGCATCGCGAACAGGGCCGTCCAGCTCATCACCTGGAGTGTGTACGGCGTCGACGAGGCGTTGTCGATGGTCAGGCTGTTGGCCGCGTCGTTGCTCGCCGGCATCACGTCGGGGAACAGGGAGGCGAAGAGCGTCAGCACGGCGAAGGCGATCGTCGCCGCCATCAGCGTGAACGCCCAGCCCTCCGACCCGCGCAGATTTGCGAGGAACGACGCGATCAGCGCGGCCGCCGCGACGCCCGCGAAGACGGCCGTCGCGACGCTGCCGAAGACCAGCGTGGTCCAGAGCAGGAAGGACGCGGCGACCAGGATCGTCACGAGGCCGGCCTTCACGGCCAGCTTCTGGGCCCGCTGACGGATGTCGCCCTCCGTCTTCAGGGAGATGAACACCACGCCGTGGGTGAAGAAGAGCAGGAGCGTGGTCAGCCCGCCGAGCAGGGCGTACGGGTTCAGCAGGTCGAAGAAGGTGCCGATGTAGTTGTGCCCGGCATCCAGCTGCACGCCCTGGACGACGTTGGCGAAGGCCACGCCCCAGAGCAGGGCGGGGACCGCGGACCCCACGACGATCATGAGGTCGAAGCGCGCCTTCCATACGGATTCGGGCCGCTGGTGGCGGTATTCGAACGACACGCCGCGCACGATCAGCGCGAGCAGGATCACGAGCAGGGCCAGGTAGAACCCGCTGAACATCGTCGCGTACCATTCCGGGAATGCCGCGAAGAGCGAGGCCCCGGCGACGATGACCCAGGTTTCGTTCAGGTCCCAGACCGGGCCGATGGTGTTGATGATGACGCGACGGTCGAGGTCGTCCTTGCAGAGGAAGGGCAGGGACATCCCGACGCCGAAGTCGAAGCCGTCGAGCACGAAGTAGCCGATGAACATCGCGGCGATGATCCAGAACCAGAGAATGTTGAGTTCCATCATGAGCTCCTAGTACACCGTGACCTGTGGCTTGACCTGGCCCGAAACCGGGTCGGGAACCGGCGCGGGGGCGGGTCCCTTCTTCACAGCCTGGAGGATCAGTTTGAATTCGACGACGGCGAGGATGCCGTAGATCAGTGTGAACGCGACCAGCGAGATCAGGATCTCGAGACCGCTGACATTGGGCGACACCCCGTCCTGGGTGCGCAGCAGCCCGAACACGAGCCAGGGCTGGCGGCCCATCTCGGTGAAGACCCAGCCGACGCTCATGGCGAGCAGCGAGAACGGGAAGCTCCAGATGGCGACCTTCCAGATCCACGCGGCCTTCGGGGTGCGCCCGTTGCGGGTCAGCCAGAGCCCGACGACGGCGACCAGGATGTGCGCGATGCCGAGACCGATCATCCAGCGGAACGCCCAGTAGGTGATCCAGATCGTGGGCGTGTAATCGCCCGGGCCGTACAGGGTCACGTACTGCGCCTGCAGGTTGTCGATGCCCTCGACGGTGCCGTCCAGGATGTGCGTCGACAGGAATGACAGGAGGTAGGGGATGCGCACGGAGAACAGCTCGCTGACACCGTCCGGGGTGCCGAGGGTGAAGATGGAGAAGGAGGCGTTGGCCCCGGTCGCCGTCTTGTACATGGCCTCGGCGGCCGCCATCTTCATGGGCTGCGCCGCGGTCATCGCCAGGCTCAGCGAGTCGCCGAAGAAGGTCGTCAGCGCGCCGGAGATGACCATCATCCACATCCCGAATTTGAGAGCGGGACGCATGGTGTCCTCGTTCTGCTTGCGGGCCAGGTGCCAGGCGGCCACCGAGATGACGAGGCCGGATGACACCATGAAGCAGGCGAAGATCGTGTGCGGGAACGAGGCCAGGGCGATCGGATTCGTCAGCAACTCGCCGATATCCGTCAGCTCCGCTCGCCCGCGCGTCTCGTTGATGCGGAAGGCGATCGGGTTCTGCATGAACGCGTTCGCGGCCAGGATGAAGTAGGCGGAGGCGATGCTGCCGGCGACGGTCAGCCAGATCGTCGCCAGGTGAAGGCCGCGCGGCAGCTTGTCCCAGCCGAAGATCCACAGCCCGATGAAGGTGGCTTCAAGGAAGAACGCGGTGATCCCCTCGAACGCGAGCGGGGCGCCGAAGACGTCACCGACGAAGCGGGAGTAATCGGACCAGTTCATCCCGAACTGGAATTCCTGCACGATTCCGGTGACGACGCCCATGGCGAAGTTGATCAGGAAGATCTTGCCGAAGAAGTGGGTGAGCTGCAGGTACTTGGCCTTGTCCGTGCGCACCCAGGCGGACTGGAAGATCGCCACGGTCAGCGCGAGGCCGATCGTCAGCGGGACGAACAGGAAATGGTAGACGGTGGTCAGACCGAACTGCCATCTCGACAGGAGTAAGGGATCCAGCCACTCGTTCATGCGCCCTCCAGCGACTTCGGTTTCTACAATACGTAGAAGACATTACCCTTCTACCCGCCGTAGAACTGCGGTATTCATCCTTGTTACACTCCCCCTTATGGGGAATTTGGGCGTGCTCGAGAGACTGCTGATGGATGTGCTCTGGGACTCCGGGGAGTCCCTGCCCGCCACGGACCTGCGCGACCGGCTGCTCACCCCGGCGGCCGTGGCGGCCAGCAAGAAGCCCCTGGCCACCACGACGGTGCTGACCGTGCTGTCCCGGCTGGAAACGAAGGGCTTCGTGACCCGCGACCGGGACGCGCGCCCGCACCGGTACCGGGCGGTCACGACCCGGGCCGAACACACCGCCGAGTTGATGCACGAGGTGCTCGGGTCGGCTCCCGACCGCCAGGCGGCCCTGGCCCGGTTCATCGGCAACGTCAGCCCCGCGGAGGCCGAGGCGCTGCGGCACCTCCTCGGCACCATCAGAACGAGCACCCCCGCGACGAACACCAGCAGCGCGAGCACCAGCAGCACCAGCACCAGCACCAGCACCAGCACCATCCGCCGCGAGTGAGTCGCGTGCAGCCGGGATCCGCGTGCTCGTCACCGCGATAGGCCTGATGGTCGTGGCCGTCGCCCTCGCCGGCCCGATCCCGATCCTCCTGGCCGGTGCGCGCTGGCCGGTGGGCTCCCCCGTTCTCGCCCTGACGCTGTGGCAGTCCATCGCCCTGGCCGGCGGCCTGTCCATGATCGGCTCGCTCCTCGCCTTCGGGCTCCTCCCCTTCGGCAGCGACCTGCCGGGCGGCATCCGTTCGCTGGCCGGGCATCTCGGGGCCGGTAGCCTTCCGGCCGGCACGACGCTCACGTCGGTGCTGATGCTGTGCGGGGCCCTGATCCTCGGCGGTCACCTGCTGCTGAACCTCGCGGCGACCTTCTTTCGCGCGGAACGGCAGCACCGGCGGCACCATCATCTGATCGGTCTGCTCAGCCATCCGGTGCCGGACAGACCGGGGATGCACGTCATCGACCATGACGCGCCCGTGGCCTACTGCCTGCCCGGCGCGGCCCGGTCGGCGACCGGCCTGTCGATGGGCCTGCTCCGGCTGCTCGACGAGGACCAGTTGCGCGGGGTGATCGAGCATGAGCGCGCCCACCTGTTGCAGCAGCACCATCTCGTGCTACTCGCGTTCAAGTCCTGGCACAGCGCCCTGCCGAGGTTTCCCATCGCCAATCGCGCCGAGAACGCGGTCGCCCTGCTGGTGGAGATGCTCGCCGACGACCGGGCCAGGCGCGTGGTGCCCGACCGCACGCTGGCGACCGCCATCGCGCTGGTCGGGTCGGCGCACCAGGTGGACCCGCTGGGCGGGGACGTCGTCCCGGGCGACGGCCCCGACGATCCGTTCGACCTCGTCACCCCGCGGGTGCGCCGGCTGCTCACGCCTCCGCCGGCCCTGCCGCTCCCCGTCGTCGTGGCCGCAGTGACGTGTTCGGCGTCGCTCCTGGTGCTGCCGACGCTCCTCCTCTTCGCTGCCTGAGCGTCGCTGCCTGAGCGTCGCTGCCTGAGCGTCGCTGCCTGACCGCCCCACGAACCAATTCGACGGAGATTCTCGGCTTCCGGACCGGTTTGGGCCGAAAACCGGCCCGTGGGCGCAGAATCTCCGTCGAATTGGTGAGGGGTGCCTAGAAGAGGTTCGCCTGCTTGAGCCAGGCGGCCGCGATCTTCTCGGCCGAGAGCTGGTCGTTCACGCTCTCGGAGTTGAGGCTGACCAGGTCTTCGGCGCTCAGGGCGGCACTGACCTTGTTCAGCACCGCGGCGGCCCTGTCGTCGACCTTCTTGGACACGACGGGCACGACGTTGTCCGGGAAGAACAGCCCGTCGGGGTCTTGCAGGGCCACGAGGTTGTCCGACTTGATGTTGGGGCTGGCCGTGTAGATGTTAGCCAGCTGGATGTCGTTGTCGACCAGGGCCTTGACGGTGAGCGGGCCGCCGCCATCCTCGACCGGCTTGAACCCGGCGGTCTCGATGCCGTACTTCTCCTTGAGCGCCGTCGGCCCGTAGGGCCGGGTCTCCAGCTCGGAGTTGCCGCCCACCGTGATCGGCTCGGTCACGTTCTTGAGCGACGCGATGTCCGTCAGCTTGTACTTGTCGGCGAAGGCCTGCGTCACGGTCCAGGAGTTCTGGTCCGTCGCGGCCGCCATGTCCAGCACGCTCAGGCCCTTCGGTAGCGCATCCTGCAGTTCGGCGTAGGTCTCGGCGGCGGTGCCGCCGGCGGCCTTCGAGTCGAGAGCCTGCAGCAGGCTTCCGGTGTATTCGGGGAAGACGTCGATGGCCCCGCCCTTGATCTCGGGCAGGTAGACCTCGCGCTGGCCGATTTTGAACTGGCGGTCGACCGTCACGCCGTTCGCCTCGAGCGCCTGGGCATAGATTTCGGCGACGATTTCGTTGGAGTAGTAGTCCTGGGAACCGACGACCAGGGTCCCGGAATCACCGGAGCCGGAACTTCCGGAGTCCAGCGGGTCACCGGACGCACACCCTGCAAGGGCTACGACGGCCCCAACCGCGACCGCGGCGACTGCCGCGAGCCGGCCTTTATTCACTGTGAACATTAGTGGTTTCCTTCCGTGATGGCGGGTTCCATCCCCGGGCTGGGTCTGGCTGACCTGGCCCGGTCGACTGGGAGGCGTCCGGACGCAACACCTCTAGGGACGACAAGTCTCTGCACAACGGTGAATATTCCCTCGAGCGCGAAAGCGAGCAGGATGACGAGGATGGATCCGCCGAGCATCTCCCCATAGTCTCTCGTCTTGAGGCCGGCGAACAGGAACCGGCCGAGTCCGAAATCCGCCACATACGCGGCCAGGGTCGCTGTGGCGACGACCTGGAGGGTGGCGGACCGCAACCCGGCGATCAGCAGCGGCAGGCCCAGCGGGATCTCGACCGTGCGCACGATCTGGGCCTCGGACATGCCCACGGACCGCGCGGAGTCGATGACGGCCCGGTCGATCGCTTCGAAGCCCGTGTAGGCGCCCGCGAGGATCGGCGGGATCGCCAGCACGGTGAGCGCCACGTACGGGGCGCCGAGCCCGATCCCGATCCAGAGCGCCACCAGGGTGAGCAGCCCGAGGGTCGGGATGGCCCTGAGCCCGCCGGACGTGGCCACGGCCAGGCCGCGGCCACGGCCGGTGTGGCCGATGACGAACCCGCACGGGATGGCGATGGCGGAGGCCATCAGCAGCGCCACGACGGTGAAGCCGAGGTGCTCGACCAGGCGCACGGAGATGCCGCCCGGCCCGGTGTAGTTGGCCGGGTCGAGGATCCAGTTCAGTGCGTCGACAAAGAGGTTCATGTGGTGACCTCGACGATCCGGGCCTCGCGCGCGGCGGCCCCGTTCGAGCCGGCCAGGCGCGTCCACGGCAGGGCGACCCGGCCGAGAACGACGAGCGCCCCGTCGAGCAGGAGCGCGACCAGCACGGTCGCCACAATGCCGGCGATGATTTCGGCCTCGATGCCGCGCTGGAAGCCATCCGTGAAGAGACTGCCGAGGCTCTGGGCGCCGATCACAGCCCCCACCGTGGCGAGGCTGACCGTGCTGACCGCCACGACCCGGAGGCCGGCGAGGAGAACGGGGCCGGAGAGCGGCAGTTCCACCTGCCAGAAGATGCTCCAGCCGGAGTAGCCGAGCGCGACGGCCGACTGGCGCACGTCCGCGTCCACGGATGCCAGGCCGTCGGCCACCACGCGCACCATCAGCGCCACGCCGTAGAGGGTCAGGGCGATGACCAGGTTCAGGGGCGATCGGAGGCTGGTGCCCACGATGGCCGGGAGCACGAAGAAGAGCGGCAGGGACGGGATGGCGTAGAGCAGCCCGCTGACGGTCAGGATGACGCCCCGGCTGAGCCGGTACCGGTTCGCGAGCCAGCCGAGCGGCAGCGCGATCAGGAAGCTGAAGACGATCGGCGGCACGCTGAGGACGAGGTGATCGAGGGTGCGATCCCAGATGAGGTCCAGATTCGACCAGATCCAGGTCACTGCGGCTCCCCACCCTGCGCCGGAGCACCCGGCCCCGGGAACGGGCCGGCCTTTGTCTCGTGGGGCCGGCCGCCGGGCACTAGTACTCCGGCCAGACGCCCCTCGCTGTCAACGAGGACGTCACCGTCGCCCCGGCGCTCCAGATGCAGGGCGCGCTTGCCGCGGTCGGCTCCGACGAAGCTGGCCACGAAATCGTCGGCCGGGTTGGCCAGGATCTCGGCCGGCGAGCCAATCTGCGCGATCCGGCCGCCCTCGCGCAGGATCACGACCTGGTCGCCCAGGAGAAACGCCTCCTCGATGTCGTGCGTGACGAAAACGACGGTCTTTCCGAGCTCGCTCTGCAGCCGGATCAGTTCCTGCTGCAGCTCCGCCCGAACGATCGGGTCGACGGCCCCGAAAGGCTCGTCCATCAGCAGGATGTTGGGGTTGACCGCGAGTCCACGGGCGACGCCCACCCTCTGCTGCTGTCCGCCGGACAGCTGGCTCGGGTACCGGTCCGCGAGGGAGCGGTCCAGGCCGACGGTGTCGAGCAGGGCCAGGGCGTCCTGCCTGGCATTCTTCTTCGGCGTCCCGCGCAGGAGGGGCACGGTGGCCACATTGTCGATCACGGTGCGGTGCGGCAGCAGGCCGGAATTCTGCATCACATAGCCGATGCGGCGGCGGAGCTGCACGGGCTCGAGGGTGTGGATGCCGACGCCGTCGATCTCGATCGCGCCGGACGACGGGTCGACCATCCGGTTGATCATGCGCAACAGGGTGGTCTTGCCGGAACCCGACGACCCGACCAGCACCGTCGTCTGGTGTGACGGGAGGGTCAGGCTGAAGTCCTCAACGGCCAGGGTGCCGTCCGGGAAATGTTTGCTCACCGAGCGGAACTCGATCACGGAAGTCGCTTTCTAGGCGGTGCCCGGCCCGTAGTAGCCGAGGAGGTAATCCTGCATGACACGTCGGCATTCCGCGATGAAACGCTCGTCGCCCTGGGGGTTCGCCCGGAACGCGCGGGACAGGATCGAATCGGCCATCTCGACCGCAACTTCGAGGCGGAAAGTCAGCTCGGCGCCGCCGGCGAGGCCGAACTCCTCCGCGAGGACCACGGCCAGCTGCCGGGCGAAGAATCCGGAGTCGAGATCGGCGGTGATCGGGGACAGTTCACGGTCCGAGAAGTGCATGATGCGAAAACCCGGCTCGGAACGATACAGGTCGACGAAGGCCGTGATGGAGCAGTCGACGGCGTCCCACCAGGTCTGCGGGGAGCTCTGCTTGAGCTCATCCGCCACCCGCTGCCGGTACCGCTGCACCGCTCGCTCCCGCAGCGCCTGCAGCACGGCCACCCGGTCGGGGTAGTAGCGGTACACGGTACCGATCGACGCCCCGGCGCGCTCGGCCACCATCGCCGTGGTGATGCGGTCGAAGCCCACCTCGTCGACGACGACGGCAGCGGCGTCGAGCAGGCCGGACAGGCGTGCCGTGCTGCGCTGCTGAATTGGCTCGGTCCGAACCGTCTGGCCCGGTACGAAAGGATCCCCACCGAAAAGGTCACTGAGTGACACTTGTCCTCCTTGAAAGATAAGTCATCAGCCTACGGTGCAAAACACGCTCCGGATGCCAGGAACGGCGCGCCCCGCCGGTGAATGTGAGAAACCCGCGTTTTTTCCACGGATGCCGCCGCGCGCTGCCGATGCGGTTTCCGCCGCGGGCGCGGGTTTGACCGCGGCCGGCGCGTGCGAGACTAGGGACTGTGTCGACGTCTCCTCGAATCCTGCCCACGGGCGCACCCGCGAAGATGATGCATCGCGCGGCCCGCGTCGAGGATTGGCTGCATTTCAAGCGGGAACGCTCGGCCCGCAAACGCGGCTACCTGCCGACCGTCATCCCCTATGCCGGCTACGGCTCGACCGAGTGGGTGCGCATCCTCTGCCGCGTGCTCCTGGCCAAGCCGGAAAAGCCGGAGAAGCCGGCCAGAACGGTTCACCATCGTTGGCGGGCCGAGCGGCGGGACGCGGGCATTCGTGGCTGGCGCAGTTTCACCAGCGTGCCGGTCAACGACGTGACCGTGACCATCGAGATCAACGGCAGCACCCATCGCGTGCGCGCCGACCGCGGCGGCGTGGTCGACACGGTCGTCCAGGTGAAGCTCACGCCCGGCTGGCACGTGGCCCAGCTGCACACGGATGACGCGTTCCAGCCGGTCGACGCCCCCATCTTCATCGTTGCGCCCTCCGTGAGCCACGGCATCATCTCCGATATCGACGACACGGTCATGGTCACCACCCTCCCCCGGCCGCTGCTCGCCGCCTGGAACACCTTCGTGCTCGACGAGCATGCCCGCGTTCCGACCCCGGGCATGGCGGTTCTGCTGGACCGGCTGGCCGCCACCGCGGAGGGCGCCCCGATGATCTACCTCTCGACCGGCGCCTGGAACGTCGCTCCGACGCTGACCCGATTCCTGTCTCGCAACCTGTACCCCTCCGGGGCGCTCCTCCTCACCGACTGGGGCCCGACCCACGACCGCTGGTTCCGCAGCGGTCAGGATCACAAGCGGGCGAATCTGCGGCGCCTGGCCCAGGAGTTCCCGGAGATCCGCTGGATTCTGATCGGCGACGACGGCCAGCACGATGAGGCCATCTACGGCGAGTTCCAGCGGGACTTCCCCGGCAGCGTGGAGACGGTCGCGATCCGCCAGCTGTCGCCGGGTGAGGCCGTACTGGCCGGACGCCCGGCCAAGGCTGCCAAAGTCGTCACAGACACCGTGGAGGAGCCGCACGACCCGCGCTGGGTCTACGGCCCGGACGGCGCGAGCCTGGCTCGCCAGCTCGCGGAGCGCGGCCTGCTCTAGCCGGTCCCGCCCGTGGACCCTGGATGGCCTCGGAACGGACGTCAGGCCGCCAGGATGCGATCCAGCCCCCGGTTGATCTGGCGCGCCCAGAGCGGCCCGCGGTAGAGGAAACCGGTGTACCCCTGCACGAGGGTGGCCCCGGCAGCGAGCCGTTCGGCGACCTGTTCGGCCGTTTCCACGCCCCCGACGGAGATCACGCAGAGGCTGGCCGGCACCGACGCCCGGATCAGGCGGAGCACGGCCAGGGACCGGGCGTGCAGCGGCGCGCCGGAGAGGCCGCCGGCGCCGGCGGCCAGGACGACGGCCGCATCCGTTTTCAGCCCGTCCCGGGACAGCGTGGTGTTGGTGGCGATGATGCCGTCGAGGCCGAGCGACACGGACAGTTCGGCGATGCGGGTGACCTCGTCGTCGCTGAGGTCGGGGGCGATCTTGACCAGCAGCGGGGTGGCACCGGCCTCGGCTTTGACCGCGCGCAGCAGCGGGGCGAGCTGGTCGAGTTCCTGCAGACCGCGCAGGCCGGGAGTGTTGGGCGAACTGACGTTGACCACGAGGTAGTCGGCCAGGGGCGCCAGCAGGGCGGCACTGGCCAGGTAGTCGGCCGTGGCGTCCTCCACCGGCGTGACCCGGCTCTTGCCGATGTTGATGCCGAGGACCGGGCGTCCACGCACGGCGCGCACCCGGGACAGGCGGACGCGGGCCGCGCGGGCGCCGTCGTTGTTGAACCCCATCCGGTTGATCACCGCACGGTCGGGGATCAGGCGGAACAGTCGCGGCGTCGGGTTTCCGGGCTGCGGGACGGCCGTGATCGTGCCGACCTCCACATGGCCGAAGCCGAGCTGACCGAGCCCGATGACGGCCTTTCCGTCTTTGTCGAATCCGGCGGCGAGGCCGAACGGCGACGCGAAATGCAGCCCGAGGGTGTCGACGCCGAGGTCCGTCCGGGGCCGGGTGAAGCGGTGCACGAGGCGGCCGAAGCCCAGCGCGGGCACGGCCCGGATCACCGAGAAGGCCAGGTGGTGCGCGCGTTCGGGGTCGAGCCGGGCAAAGAAGAGCGAGAAGACGAGCGGGTACACGGGACCTCTAAGGTTCGGTTCTGCGGTTCGGTTCTAGGGCTCGGTCGGGCCGGCAGCGGCCGCCGGGGCTGCGGCGGTGACGCCGTGCTCGATGCGGAGCTGGGAGATGGCGGCCTCGAAATCCTCGAGCGAGTCGAAGGCCTGGTAGACGCTGGCGAAGCGCAGGTAGGCCACCTCGTCGAGTTCGCGCAGCGGGAGCAGGATCGCCAGGCCGACGTCGTTCGCGTCGACCTGCGACGAGCCCGTCTGACGGATGGTCTCCTCGACCCGCTGGGCCAGCATGGCCAGGTCGGAATCGGTCACCGGGCGGCCCTGGCAGGCCTTGCGCACGCCGGCGACGATCTTGTCCCGGCTGAACGGTTCGACCACCCCGCTGCGCTTGACGATGTTCAGGCTGGCCGTCTCGGTGGTGCTGAACCGGCGGCCGCACTCCGGGCACTGCCGGCGCCTGCGGATCGAGAGTCCGTCGTCGCTCGTGCGCGAGTCGATGACTCGGGAGTCGGGGTGGCGACAGAACGGGCAGAACATTGTGCTGCCAGCCTACTCGGTGCCGAATTGCGCGGTGGCGAAACGCGCGGTGACGGCGTCCCCGTGGGCCGGCAGTGCCTCGGCGGCGGACAGGGCCGCGATGTGCCCGGCGACCTCACGCAGGGCCTCCCGGGTGTACGTGACCACCTGCTGCGGGCGGAGGAAGGTGTAGGCGCCGAGCCCGGAGGAGAACCGGGCCTGCCCGCCCGTGGGCAGCACGTGGTTCGAGCCGGCCGCGTAGTCGCCGAGGCTGACCGGGGAGTGCGGGCCGAGGAAGATGGCGCCGGCGTTCTCGATCAGGGCGAGGACGGCTTCCGGGTCCCGGGTCTGGATCTCGAGGTGTTCCGGTCCGAAGGCGTTGCTGAACGCGGCCGCCGCGGCCACGTCGTCCACGAGCACGATCCCGGACTGCCGCCCGTTCAGCGACGCGGTGACGCGGGCACTGTGGGTGGTGGTCTCCATCAGCCCGACGAGGTGCTCGGCGACGGCGTCCGCGAGCACGGCCGAGTCGGTGACGAGCATGGCTGCGGCCAGTTCGTCGTGCTCGGCCTGGCTGACCAGGTCTGCCGCGACGAGTCGCGGGTCGGCGGAGGCATCCGCAATGACGAGGATGTCGGTGGGGCCGGCCTCGGAATCGATGCCGGTCACCCCGCGGACGAGGCGCTTCGCGGCGGCCACGTACACGTTGCCGGGTCCGGTGACGAGCTGCACCGGGTCGAGCCCGAGGCCGGGAACGCCGTAGGCGAATGCGCCGATGGCGCCGGCTCCGCCCATGGCGTAGATCTCGTCGATGCCGAGCAAACCGGCGACCGCGAGGATGGTGGGGTGCACGCGGCCGTCGAAGTGGCTCTGCGGCGGTGAGGCCAGCGCGATCGAGGACACGCCGGCGATCTGGGCGGGCACCACGTTCATCACGACGCTGGACGGGTAGACGGCCTTGCCGCCCGGCACATACAGGCCGACCCGGTTGACCGGCTGCCAGCGCTGCACGATGGTGGCGCCGTCGGCAATGGTGGTGGTCACGGTCGGCGGGACCTGGGCCGCGCTGGCGATGCGCACCCGGCGGATGGTCTCCTCGATGGCCGTGCGCACGGCGGGCTCCAGCCCGACCAGCGCCTCGGCGACGTGGGAGGCGGGGACCCGCACGTGGGCCGGTCGCACCCGGTCGAGACGTTCCGCCTGGCCGAGGAGGGCATCCTCGCCCCTGGCCCGTACATCGTCGATCAGTTCGGCTGCGATATCGCTTGCCGCGGTCACGTCGGTGAGCGCGCGCGGGACGGCCGCAAGCAATTCCGCCGGAGTGGGCCGGGTCCCTCTGAGGTCAATAGTCTGGATCATCGCCTTCCAGCCTAGCGATCAACTCCCGCCCACCGGGAATAGTCTGAACGCCGAGGAGATTGAGTCACTGAGATGAACGACACCAAAACGCCCCAGAACGCCGCCGCACCAGCCGCCGTGCCAGCCGCCGTGCCAGCGGTGCCAGCCGCCGTTCCCCTGGCCGAGGACCCCAATGCGCCGCTGGACCTGGCCGCGTTCAAGCACGCCTTCCGGCGTCACGCCGCCGGCGTCGCCGTGGTCACCGCGTTGCGGCCCGACGGCACCCCGGTGGGGTTCACGGCCACATCACTGGCCTCCCTCTCGTCGGTCCCGCCCCTGGCCACCTTCAACATTGCCCGGTCGGCCAGCACCTGGCCTGCGATCGCCGAGAGCGACCGGGTCGTCATCCACATTCTCGGGGCGCGCAACCGCGGCGTCGCCGAGGTGATGTCCGGTCCGGCCGACAAACGCTTCGACGGCGACCACTGGCAACCCGGACCGCACGGCCTGCCCGTGCTGAAGGACGTCACCTCATGGATGGTGGGCCGGATCATCGAGCGCGTCCTGGTGCACAACAGCGCCGTGGTGGTCGTGAAGATCGAGTCCGGCGGCATGGGCGAGAACGACCAGGCCCTGCTCTATCACGAGCGCACCTACCGCGTGCCGGGGGCCGATGTCCAGCCCCGACGGGTCTAGCCCCGACTGGTCTTACTCGACCCGGCCTGGGCCTTCGCGTCCCTCAGGCGGCGGCGTTCGGCCTCGGCCACGGCGGCCACCTCGGGCGTGGGCGCGGTGCCCCCGAGGTGCCGCGGCTGCCACCATTGCCCCGCACCGTCGACCGGGTAGGCGGCCTGCAGTCCGTCGACGAGACCCTGGAGGGTGCCGTGGAGCGCCTGCGTCAACGATTGGGCGTCCTCCCCCGCAGCCGCCGATAATTCGGCGACCGTGAACGCCTCACCGACGGCGAAGCTGACCGGAACGCCGGATGCCTCGCGCAGCGATGGCTTGTGATTCTTGGTGAGCAGGCGGTGGCCGCCCCAGACGGCGATCGGGATGATCGGGACTCCGGCCTCGGCGGCCATCCGGACGGCGCCGCTCTTGAGTTCCCGCACGGTGAAGGACGCGTTCACGCCGCCCTCCGGAAACACTCCGAGCAGTTCTCCCTCCTTCAGCGCCTTCACGGCCTGGCCGTAGGCTTCCGCACCCGCCTTCATATCGACCGAGATGTGCCGCATTCCGCGTAGCAGCACCCCGACGAGCTTCTGGTCGAACGCGCCCTTTTTGGCCATGAAACGGATGTGACGCCGGTTCTTGTGCCACAGCATCCACTCGACCAGGGCGAAGTCCATGTAGCCGAAGTGGGTGATCGCCAGCACGGCTCCCCCGGTGTCCGGCAGGTTCTTCAGGCCCGTGACGGACGGCTTCAGGCGCAGCAGGCCGAAAACGGCCCGGCCGGCCGTGATCGCCGTCGTGTACAGGGGTTCACTCTCGCGCCGTGTCATGATCCAAGGCTACTGGTCGTCGCGGGTGATGTTCTTATGTTCGATGGCGTCGGCCATCTGGATTCGCGATTTCGTGGTCTTTCGCCATCGACGCGGGCCGCTCTCGAGCCAGGGTGGTGCCATCACCTCGGGCGAGCCCCGGA
>NZ_SOGM01000078.1:0-62065 GCF_004403545.1 Cryobacterium sp. TmT2-59
CGCCGGCCGACTACTCGCCCTCGCCGCCGGAATCTGGCACAACTGGCTCCTCGGAACACCCAACAAACGATCCCTCATCGCCTACGACCATTAGGACTCACTCATCTAGCAGCAGCGAACGTTGAGTGAGCCCCCAGCGAACGTGGGGTATTCGTTCGGCGGGCCTGTCTAAGATGAAGGTTGACCGCCGATTTCGAGATCAAGAGGCCAATTCGTGACGTCACAATCATCCGGACGCAGTCCCCAGCGGAGTCGCGCTCCGCTTGCCATCACGGCAGCGATCATCGCGGGGCTGGTGATCGCCTTTTTCGTGTTCGCCGGGTTCTACGCCGACGTCCTCTGGTTCGACCAGCTCGGGTTCCTCAGCGTTCTGACCACGCAGTGGATCGCCGGGGCCGTTTTGTTCCTCGTCGGCTTCGTGGCGATGGCCGTGCCGGTGTGGGTGAGCATCCAGATCGCCTACCGGTTCCGACCCGTGTACGCGAAGCTCAACTCGCAGCTCGACCGCTACCAGCAGGTCATCGAGCCGCTGCGCCGACTGGCCATGTACGGCATCCCCGCCCTACTCGGCCTCTTCGCCGGCGTCGCCGCCGCGACCCGCTGGCAGGTCGTGCTGATGTGGCTGAACCGCACGGATACCGGCCGGGTCGACCCCCAGTTCAAATTCGACGTCTCCTTCTACATGTTCGACCTGCCCTTCTTCCAGGCCGTTCTCGGCTTCGCCTCGGCCGTGGTTCTCATCGCGACCCTGGTCGCGGCGGCCACGAGTTACCTGTACGGTTCGATCCGGGTGAGCGGGCGCGATGTGCTCGTCTCCAAGGCTGCCCGCATCCAGATCGCGGTCACGGCCAGCGTCTACCTCCTGCTGCAGGCCGCGAGTATCTGGCTGGACCAGTACTCCACGCTCACCAACACGAACGACCTGATCACCGGCGCCGGCTACACGGACGTCAACGCCACCATCCCCGGGCGGGCCATCCTGGCCGGCATCGCGGCCGTCGTCGCCATCCTGTTCCTCGTCACGGCCGTCATCGGCCGCTGGCGTCTGCCGGTGATCGGAACCGCGCTGCTGATCGTGAGCAGCCTTCTGCTCGGCTCCCTGTACCCGTGGGTCGTGCAGCGCTTCCAGGTCGACCCGAGCGCCAAGACGCTCGAGCGTGAGTACATCCAGCGCAACATCGACCTCACCCGGGATGCGTACGATCTGGCCGATGTGAAGGAGGTGCCCTACAACGCGACCACGACGGCCGAGCCGGGCGCCCTCCGCTCCGACGCGGAGACGACCGCGAACATCCGCATCCTCGACCCGGCCCTGGTCAGCGACGCGTTCTCCCAGCTGGAGCAGTTCAAGCAGTACTACCAGTTCCCGCAGAACCTCGACGTGGACCGCTACACGATCGACGGGAAATCCCAGGACACCGTGGTCACCGTGCGTGACCTCAAATTGTCCGGGCTGAACGCCGGCAACACCTGGGTCAACTCCACCGTCGTGTACACGCACGGCTACGGGGTCGTCGCGGCCTACGGCAACCAGCGTTCGGCCGACGGCCAGCCGGTCTTCCTCGAGTCAGGCATCCCCACCAAGGGTTCACTGCCCGAGTATGAACCGCGGATCTACTTCGGTGAGACGTCCGCTCCCTATTCCATCGTCGGAGCGCCCGAGGGCAGCAAGCCGGTCGAGCTGGACTACCCGTCGGGCACGGAGGGCGCCCAACAGACCTACACGACCTTCACCGGTGACGGCGGGCCGAAGCTCGACAACGCGTTCAACAAACTGATCTACGCTCTCAAGTTCCAGTCGGAGCAGATCTTCCTCGCCAACGACGTGAACGAGAAGTCGCAGATCCTCTACGACCGCGACCCGGTCACGCGGGTGCAGAAAGTCGCCCCGTACCTCACCCTCGACTCCGACGCCTACCCGTCGATCGTCGACGGCAAGGTCAAGTGGATCGTCGACGGCTACACGACCTCGGCCAGCTACCCGTACTCCACCTCGGTGGGTCTGAGCGACGCGATCGCGGACACGGAAACACCGCCCCAGCCGTTCGCCCTGGACAAGATCAACTACATGCGCAACTCGGTCAAGGCCACGGTCGACGCTTACGACGGCTCGGTCACCCTGTACGCCTGGGACAAAGAAGATCCGCTTCTGAAGACGTGGCAGAAGATCTTCCCGGCCACGATCAAGCCGATGAGCCAGATGAGCGGCGAACTGATGAGCCACGTGCGCTACCCGGCTGACATGTTCAAGGTGCAGCGCAAGGTCCTGGGCAAGTACCACGTCACCGACCCCGGGTCCTTCTACTCGGTCGACGACGCATGGACCACCCCGAACGACCCGGTGTCCCCGTCGACGAACACGACCCTTCAGCCGCCGTACTACCTCACCATGCAGGTCCCGGGCTCTGATGCGCCGTCGTTCTCGCTCTACTCGACGTTCATTCCCGACGCGAGCGGTGCGACCAGCCGAAACGTGCTCACCGGCTATCTGGCAGTCGATGCGGATGCCGGGGCCAAGGACGGTCAGCGAGCGGACGGCTACGGCAAGATGAGGCTGCTCACGCTGCCGAAGGACGTCACCGTGCCGGGCCCGGGTCAGGTTCAGGCCAAGTTCAACGCCGACCCGACCGTCTCCACCCAACTGAACCTGCTGAAGCAGGGCCAGTCGAAGGTGCTCAACGGAAACCTGCTCACCCTGCCCGTCGGTGGAGGTCTGCTCTACGTGCAGCCCGTCTACGTGCAGTCGACGGGTGAGACCAGCTACCCGCTGTTGCAGAAGGTGCTCGTCGCGTTCGGAGACCAGATCGCGTTCGAGGACACGCTCGACAAGGCCCTGAACGTGCTGTTCGGTGGCGAGTCCGGCGCGAACGCCGGCGACACCTCGGTGCCGCCGACGACGGGTGAGACCCCGACGACCGGCACCACCCCGTCGACCTCGACCGGAGACCCGGTGAAGGATGCCCGGCTCCGGTCCCTCCTCGCGGAGGCCAAGCTGGCCATGACCGACAAGCAGGCGGCGCTGGCCGTCGGTGACTTCACGGCCTACGGGGTGGCGGACAAGAAGCTGACCGACGCGATCGGCCAGATGCTGACGCTGCTCGGCCAGTAGTACGAGAGCGGGTGGTGCGCCGTTCCGCTCGTGGCCTGCCACGAGCGGAACGGCGCACCACCCGCTCGGCGCATCCGTTGGAACCCCTGGTGTGGTCCGACCGCTTGCGAGGCTGTGGTAAACTGGATCTTGTAGCGCGGGGTGGAGCAGTTCGGTAGCTCGCTGGGCTCATAACCCAGAGGTCGTAGGTTCAAATCCTGCCCCCGCAACCAGCGCAAGAAAAATGCCGGTCCAGCAGAAATGCTGGGCCGGTTTTTTTGTCCCCGGCACCGCGTCCGGCGCCGTGATCGATGCGCTCGAGAAGCAGCTTCCCGAGTTCGCCGGCGCGTCCGGCACCGTGGTCTTCGAGACGACGGACGGCTCGGCGCTCAGCAGCGAGCAACGTGAGCAGATCAGCGCCCTCGTCGCCGGCGGCGGCGACCTGCCGGACGTCGCCGACGTCATCGACCCGTTCGAGGCCGAGCAGCAGCGGGCCGACCGGGTGCAGCAAATCGCCGACGGGCGCAGCCAGCTCGGCGCCGGGCGCGCCCAGCTCGATGCAGGGCAGGCCCAGCTCGATGCTGCCCGCGCTCAGCTCGCCGCGGCGCAGACCCAGCTTGACCAGGCCTTGAAGCAGCCGAACCTGCCCGCCGAACAGCTGTCCGCGTTGGAGACACAGCAGGCGCAGCTCGGCGCCGGGGTGCCGCAGCTGGACGATCAGCAGGCCACACTCGATGCCTCGCGCGCGGAGCTCCAACTTCAGACGGAGAAGATCGAACGCGGCGCCGTGCTGCTTGACCTCTCCGAGGGCATCCGCGTGGTTTCGGCGGACGGCGCGGCCGCCCTCGTGAACGTCGCGTTCTCCGAACCCCGCCTGAAGCTGGAGGAGACGTCCAAGCAGGCCGTCATCGACTACTTCGACTCCGAACCGATCGACGGCACCCGGGTCTCGTTCTCCTCCGATATCGCGCAGAGCGTTCCCCAGCTCATCGGCGTCGGTGAAATCGTGGGCGTCGAGTTCGCGGGGATCATCCTGCTCGTCATGCTCGGCTCGGTGGTCGCCGCAGCCCTGCCGCTCGTCACGGCGCTGGTGGGCGTCGCGATCGCCTCCCTCGGCGCGCTCGCGTTCTCCGGGGTCGTGCCGATGGCCTCGGTCACCCCGTTCCTCGGAGTCATGCTCGGGCTCGCGGTCGGCATCGACTATTCCCTCTTCGTGATCAACCGGCACCGCAAGCAGCTGCTGCAGGGCGCCGAGCCGCGTGAATCGATCGGACTGGCGAACGGCACCGCCGGTAATGCGGTGGTCTTCGCGGGGACCACGGTCATCGTGGCACTGCTCGCCCTGAACGTCACCGGCGTTCCCTTCCTCGGCCTGATGGGCACCGTCGGCGCCGTGGCCGTGGCCGTCGCCGTGATCATCGCGATCAGCCTCACCCCCGCGATCCTCGGACTGCTCGGTGAGCGCGTGCTCGGCCGCCGCGCTCGCGCCCGCATCGGTGAAGAGCACCACGAAGACATCAGGGCGAAGCCGATGCGGACCTGGCGCGCCGTCGTCACCGTGCTGGCAACGTGCGCGGTCCTGCTGATCGTCGCAATCCCCTCCCTCTCGATGCGGGTCGGCCTGCCCGACGGCTCGGCCGAGCCGGTCGACTCGGCCTCGTACCGGGCATTCATGGCCACCGAGGAAAGCTTCGGGGCCGGAGCCACCGGCCCGCTGCTCGTCACGGCCACGCTGCCGGAGGGACTCGACGACGCGCGGGAGCTCGAGGCACAGGTCACCGTCGCGCGCACGCTCGCCGAGCAGAACGACGTGGTCGGGGTCGCTCCGATCGTCGTTTCAAAGGACAAAAGGCTCGCGGCCTTCCAGGTCGTGCCCGCCGCGGGACCGAACAGTGTGTCGACCGAGCAGCTCGTGCGGGACATCCGCTCGATGCCGCCCGTCGACGGCGACATCACGCTCGGCGTCGCGGGGCAGGCGGCCATCAACATCGACATCTCCGAGAACCTCGCGGATGTGCTTCCGACCTACCTCGCGGTGGTCGTCGGTCTGTCCCTGCTGATCATGATCCTCGTGTTCCGCTCGATCCTGGTGCCTGTGATCGCGACGGGCGGGTTCATCCTGTCGTTGTTCGCCACCTACGGCGCGACAGTCGCGGTCTTCCAGTGGGGCTGGTTCTCGGACGTTCTCGGCGTCCACACCGGTCCGATCCTGAGCTTCCTGCCGGTGATCCTCGTCGGTGTTCTCTTCGGCCTGGCGATGGACTACCAGCTGTTCCTGGCCCCCGGAATGCGCGAGGCCTACGTGCACGGTGCGTCGGCCCGCCTCGCGGTCGCCCGGGGCTTCCGTGCCGGCCGTTCGGTGGTCACGGCTGCCGGGCTCATCATGGTCTCGGTCTTCGGCGGCTTCGTCTTCTCCGAGTCGACGATGATCCGCTCGATCGGTTTCGGGCTGGCGCTGGGAGTGCTCATCGACGCTTTCCTGGTGCGGATGCTGCTGATGCCGGCCCTGATGCACCTGCTGGGCCGGTCGGCGTGGTGGCTCCCGCGCTGGCTCGACCGAATCATGCCGAACGTCGATGTGGAGGGCGCTGCGCTCGAACGCCGGCACCACGGCTGAGACGAGGAACCGGACCTGCCCGAGGCTGTGGTAAGTTAGATCTTGTAACGCGGGGTGGAGCAGTTCGGTAGCTCGCTGGGCTCATAACCCAGAGGTCGTAGGTTCAAATCCTGCCCCCGCAACCACCAGCCCCCGGAACCTCACGGTTCCGGGGGCTTTTCTGCTTTCATCGTCCAGTAAGTTCGTAATGCACCAGGTCGACGGCGAACCTCCGCCTGTTTCAGGCCACCGCTCGACAGTCGGGAAATTTCAGACATGAAGCTCAAGATCACCCTGTTCGCCGCTCTGTGTGTCGTGCCGCTGGCACTCGCGGGATGTTCCGTCACGGGCACAGCCCCGAACGACGCGGGATCGGCGTCGGGGGAGAAGACCACCATCGCCGTGGTCACCCACGGGACCCCGGGTGACTCTTTCTGGGACGTCGTGAAGAGCGGTGCGGAGCAGGCCGGCACAGACCTCGGAGCGACCGTCACCTATCAAGGCGACGGTGACCCGGTCAAGCAGAGCCAGCTGATCGAGGCGGCCATCGCGGCCAAGCCCGACGGGCTGATCGTCTCCATGGCCAACCCGGACGGCGTGAAGAGCGCCGTCGAGAAGGCCGTTGCCGCCGGGATCCCGGTGATCACCATCAACTCCGGCCTGGAGAGGTCCCTGGAGTTCGGGGCGCAGACCCACGTCGGCCAGAGCGAGTTCATCGCGGGCCAGGGCGCCGGCGAACAGCTGAAGAAGGCCGATCTCAAGAACGTGATCTGCGTCATCCACGAGGCCGGCAACTCGGGGCTCGAAGAGCGCTGCCGGGGCGCGGCTGACACGCTCGGCGGAACCGTCAGCAACGTGCAGGTCGACATCGCGAACCTCGCGGATGCCCAGAACACCATCAAGAGCAAACTCCTGGCCGACCCGACGATCGACGGTGTCCTGACCCTGCAGACCGGGGTGGCCGTGGCCGCGAGCCAGGCGATCGACGAAGCCAAGAGCACCGCCGCGCTGGCCACATTCGACGTGTCCGCCGATGTCACCCGGCTGATCCTCGACGACAAGATGCTGTTCGCGGTCGACCAGCAGCCCTATTCGCAGGGCTACCTGCCCGTGATGTTCCTCACCCTGCAGAAGCGCAACGGTGACGTCGTCGGCGGCGGCCTGCCCGTGTATTCCGGCCCGGGCTTCGTCACGAAGGAGAACGCGGCGCAGGTGGCCAGGTTCGCGAAGAACGGCACCAGATGACCCTCACCGCAGTCGCGGCGACGAACGAACGGCGAAAGCGGCAGCATCCGCTCGTGACGCTGCTGCGCCGGCCCGAAGTCGGTGCCGCAGTGGCGGCCCTCGCGGTCTTCACCTTCTTCTCGGTATCGACGCCGACTTTTCTGTCGCCGGCCGGCATCTCGACCTGGCTGTACTCCGCGTCGCTGTTCGGCATCATGGCCGTAGCCGTGGCACTGCTGATGATCGGCGGCGAGTTCGACCTGTCCGCCGGTGCGATGACGGGGACCGCCGGTCTGATCGTCGGCGTGCTCACCACCGAGTGGGGCGTCAACATCTGGCTGGCGATGGCCCTGGCCCTGGCGGTGGCGCTCCTGATCGGTGCCGCAAACGCCTTCATCGTCATGAAGACCGGCCTGCCGAGCTTCATCGTGACCCTGGCCACGTTCTTCATCCTGCAGGGGTGCAACCTTGCCGTGACGAAGCTCGTGACGGGCACCGTCGCGATCCAGGGCATGGGCTCGGTCCCCGGTTTCGACCAGGTCAGGGTCTTCTTCGGGTCGTCCTTCGCCTTCCTGGGCATGGACGTCAAGATTTCGATCGTCTGGTGGATGGCCCTAACACTGCTGGCGACCTGGGTCCTGCTGCGCACGAGGGGCGGCAACTGGATCTTCGCCGTCGGCGGCCAGGCCACGAGTTCGCGCCAGGCCGGCGTGCCGGTGCTCAAGGTCAAGCTGGGGCTCTTCATGACCACCGCCGGCGCCGCCTGGCTGGTGGGCATGCTGCAGCTCTTCGACGTGTCGACCGTTCAGGCCACGACCGGGATCGGCCAGGAGTTCATCTACATCATCTGCGCCGTCGTCGGCGGCTGCCTGCTCACCGGCGGCTACGGGTCGGCCATCGGGGCGGCCCTGGGCGCCCTGATCTACGGCATGACACTGCAGGGCATCGTGTTCGCCCAGTGGGACAACAACTGGCTCAAGGCATTCCTCGGCGGGATGCTGCTGCTCGCCGTGCTGGTGAACCTGTACGTTCGCAAGCAGACCGGAGTCCGCTCGTGAGCGCGCTCCTCGAGGTGAAGGACATCGGCAAGTCCTACGGAACGGTGCAGGCCCTGCAGGGCGTCTCGGCGTCGGTCGGCGCCGGGGAGGTCTTGTGCGTGCTGGGCGACAACGGCGCGGGAAAATCGACGCTGATCAAGATCCTGTCCGGTGCCCACCCGCACTCGGAGGGCACCCTGCTCGCCTACGGTGAGGCCCGCACGTTCCGCAACCCCCGTGAGGCACTCGACCTCGGCATCGCGACCGTGTACCAGGATCTCGGCGTGGTGCCCCTGATGCCGGTGTGGCGCAATTTCTTCCTCGGGTCGGAGCTGACGCGCGGACGTGGCCCGTTCCGGCGTCTCGACGCAGCGCGGATGCGTGAGGTCACCAGGCTCGAACTGGCCCGGATGGGGATCGAGCTGCGCGACGTCGACCAGCCGATCGGCACCCTCTCCGGCGGTGAGCGGCAGTCCGTGGCGATCGCGCGTGCCGTGTATTTCGGGGCGAAAGTCGTGATCCTGGACGAGCCCACCTCCGCCCTGGGCGTGAAACAGGCCGGCGTCGTTCTCACCTATATCGCCCGGGCCAGGGACCGCGGCCTCGGCGTTGTCTTCATCACCCACAACCCGCACCATGCGTACCCCGTGGGGGACCGTTTCCTGCTGCTGAACCGCGGCACGAGCCTGGGCGCGTTCCTGAAGAGCGAGATCACGATCGAGGAGATGACCGCGCTGATGGCCGGCGGCGCCGAACTCGAGGCGCTGGCGCACGAGCTGGAGCGCCCGCGCCCCTAACCAATTCGACGGAGATTTTCACCGAATCGGGCATATAAACACTGAAATAGACGAAAATCAGGCTCTTTCGAAAAAATCTCCGTCGAATTGGTTCGCCGTCCCGCGGGGAGGCGTGGTGCCGCGGCCTGAGATATGCGTTCGTCTGGCCTGGTCGTTGGGGAACCTCGACCTGGCCGAACACGACTTGGGTGCCGATGCGGGCTCGCTTATCGTGGATAGCACAGCATCGCACCACCGATGGGAGTCCCATGGGCGCAGTACACGATTCGGCCGAGATCTCCGGCTGGGGGGCGCAGTTGCAGCTCGCCGGGCACGGCACGGCCGCCGTAGCCCGCATACTGGGCCGGCTCACCGACGCAGAACTCGATGGCGACTCGCTGCTTCCGGGCTGGTCGAGGCGCCATGTCGTCGCGCACCTGGCATCCAACGCCCGCGCCATGACCCGATTACTGCTCTGGGCCGAGACCGGCGTCGAGACCGTGATGTACGCGTCCGCAGACGTGCGGAACGATGAGATTGAGAAGGACAGCAAGCTCCGCCCCGATGAACTCTGTGTCTCCTTCAGCGAGTCGGCGGGCCTCCTCGAGCGGGCCTGGCGGGATCTGCCGAAGGATCGCCGGATGTACCCGGTGCGTAACGGCCAGGGGGCCATGATCCTGGTCTCGGACACGGTCTGGATGCGCACCCGCGAATTGTGGGTGCACGCGGTCGACCTGAACGAGGGAGGCTCGTTCCGTGATGTGCCCGCAGCCGTCCTCAACCGCCTGCTCGGCGACATCCAGCGCACGTGGGCCGGCCGGGGCGAGGACGCGAACCGGCGCCTGGTCGTGACCGATGCCCCGGACTCGTCGGTAGGCCCGGCGGATATGCTCCCGACAGGCATGGGCCCGACGGATGCCGCCGCTCCCGAAATCGTGTCGGGCACCCTGGTCGACCTGACGGCCTGGGCCTCCGGTCGAGGGTCGGCCGGAGTCACCTCGAGCACGGGGGAGACCCCGATCGCGGCCCGCTGGCTCGATCCGCCAGCTCTGATCCGCCAGCTCTGATCCGCTGGCACTGATCCTCTGGCGGCACACGCCACCTAAAGAACGGCCCCGCACCTGTTCAGGTGCGGGGCCGTTCTTTGTGGTGCGATCAGGCGGTGAAGACTACTTGCCTGCCTTGCGGGCCGGCTTCTTCGATTCCTCCGGTGCGGCGGCGACGGCCGCGCGGTTGGCGCGGACCTCGTTGAACGAGGTGCCGTAGTACGCGGCTTCCATGATCGTCTTCATGTCCGCGAGCATGGGCATCCGCGGGTTGGCGGGTGCACACTGGTCGCCGTAGGCGCCCATCGCGAGGGCATCGAGGCGACCGATGAAGTCCTGCTCATCGACGCCCTGAGCCTGGAAGGAGGGCTTGATGCCGACCTGGTCGCGCAGCTTCTCGACGGCCTGGGCATAGGACTCGATGCCCTCTTCAGGCGTCGAGGCCGGGAGGCCGAGGTGCTTGGCGATCTGCTGGAAACGCTCGGGAGCAATGTAGCTCTCGTACTTGGGCCAGCTGGTCAGCTTCGTCGGGATGAGACCGTTGTAACGGATCACGTGCGGCAGGTACGTTGCGTTCACCCGACCGTGGATGAGGTGGAGCTGCGCACCGGTGACGTGAGCCATCGCGTGGCAAATACCCAGGAACGCGTTACCGAACGCCATACCGGCGATCGAGGAGGCGTTGTGCATCTTCTCGCGCGACTTGATCACGGCGGCATCCGTGCTGTTCGAGGTGCCGGTGGCGCTCGTGACGATGTTCTCGAAGATGAGCTTGATCGCGTGCAGGCACAGGCCGTCGGTGAAGTCGTTCGCGTAGACGGAGACGTAAGCCTCGGTCGCGTGCGTCAGAGCGTCGAAGCCCGAGTCGGCGACCAGGAACGACGGCATCGCTGCGGTGAGCGACGGGTCGATGATGGCGACGGTCGGCAGGAGCGCGTAGTCGGCGAGCGGGTACTTCACTCCGCTGACCTCGTCCGTGATCACGGCGAAGGGGGTCATTTCAGAACCGGTACCCGAGGTAGTCGGGATGCAGACGAGCTTGGCCAGTTCGCCCAGGTCGGGGAACTTGAACGCGCGCTTGCGCACGTCGAAGAACTTTTCCTTCATGTCCGAGAATTCGATTTCGGGGTGTTCGTACAGCAGCCACATCACCTTGGCGGCGTCCATCGGCGAACCTCCGCCGAGGGCGATGATCGTGTCCGGCTTGAAGGCGCGCATTTCCTCTGCGCCCTTGGTGACGGCGGCGACGGTCGGCTCCGGGAGCACGTTGTCGATGATCTGCAGGGAGACGCGGTTCTCGCGACGGTTGAGCACGTCAAGGATCTTGTCGACGAAGCCGAGCTTGGTCATGGTGGCGTCGGTCACGATGGTGACGCGCTCCACGTTGCGCATGTCCGACAGGTAACGGATGGCGTTCGGCTCGAAGTAGGTCTTCGCGGGAACCTTGAACCACTGCAAGTTGTTGTTCCTTCTGCCGATGCGCTTGACGTTGATGAGGTTGATCGCCGAGACGTTGTTCGAGACGGAGTTGTGCCCGTACGAACCACAGCCGAGCGTGAGCGACGGGATGAAGGCGTTGTAGATGTCGCCGATGCCACCGAGCGAGCTCGGTGCGTTCGTGATGATCCGGACCGCCTTGACGCGGATTCCGAACTGCTCGATGATCGCCGGGTCCTCGCTGTGGATTGAGCCCGAGTGGCCGAGGCCGTCGAATTCAACCATCTGCTCGGAGAGCGAGATGCCCTCTTCCGCGTCCTTGGCGTGCAGCACGGCGAGAACCGGCGCGAGCTTTTCGCGGGTCATCGGCTCGTGCGGTCCGACTCCGCTGACCTCGACCATGATGATCGAGGTGTCTTCGGGAACCGTGAATCCGGCCTGCTGGGCAATCCAGACCGGCGACTTGCCGACGACTGCGGCGTTCAACTTGGCCTCGCCGCAGTTGGTCGAGTTGGCCTGGACGCCGAAGATGAAGTCTTCGAGGAGCAGCTTCTCGGCGGGGGTCACGAGGTAGGCGTGGAGGCGCTTGAATTCCACCATGGCCTCGTTGTAGAGGGGCTCTTCGATGATGACGGCCTGCTCCGAAGCGCAGATCATGCCGTAGTCGAAGGCCTTGGAGAGCACGACGTCGTTCACGGCGCGCTTGAGCTTGGCCGTCTTCTCGATGAAGGCCGGGACGTTGCCGGCACCGACGCCGAGGGCGGGCTTGCCACAGGAGTAGGCCGCGCGGACCATGGCGTTACCACCGGTCGCGAGGATGGTTGCCACGCCCGGGTGGTTCATCAGCAGGGTGCTGGCCTCGAGGGAGGGAATTTCGATCCACTGGATACAGTTCGCGGGTGCGCCGGCTGCGATCGCGGCGTCACGCACGACGCGCGCAGCGGCCGCGGAGGACTGCTGTGCTGCCGGGTGGAAGCCGAAGATGATCGGGTTGCGGGTCTTAAGCGCGATCAGCGATTTGAAGATCGCGGTCGAGGTGCAGTTGGTGACGGGGGTGATCCCGCAGATAACACCGACCGGCTCGGCGATTTCGGTGATGCCGCTAATTTCGTCGTGGCTGATAACGCCGACTGTTTTAAGGTTCTGCATGGAGTTCGTAACGTGCTCACAAGCGAAGAGGTTCTTCACGGCCTTGTCTTCGAAGACGCCGCGTCCAGTCTCTTCGACTGCGTGAACTGCCAGCTCAGCGTGCTTGCTGAGGGCTGCTACGGATGCTTTCTTAACGATGTGATCGATTTGTTCTTGCGTGAAATTCGCGTAATCCAAAAGCGCGACCTGTGCGGCTTTAACCAGTGAATCAATTTGAGTTGCGAGCGACTCGGTTACTGGCTTGTCAGTTATCGTCATGGTGTCCCTTTTCGGGCGGCCCAACTTGGGCTTATCGCCTCTTGACACAACTCTACGACTCCGCACGCTGCGTCGCATGCTGGAGATGCCGATTCTGACCTGCGCCGCCGGGGCCGCCGAATCATTTTGGCTGGTCGCGGCCTTTTTTGCGGGGCAACAGCAAATCCTGTTTATTTAGCCTCGCTAAGGACATTACGCGCGCGTACGCACGCGCAGTAGAGGGTCGGGGCGATGCCGGGCGCGCTCAGCGGCGCCCGAGGTCCCGAACTGCGTCCACGGCGGGCTGAACGGATGCGGCGGCGCGCCGTGCGTCATCGGCTGTGGTCGTGGCCGCGAGGGTGAAGCGCACGGCGGTCCGGGCTTTGTCCTCGGGCAGGCCCATCGCGGTCAGGACGTGGGACGCCTCGTCGCTTCCCGCCGCGCAGGCCGAGCCGCTCGAACAGACGATCCCGCGCTGCTCGAGCTCGAGCAGCACCGCCTCGCCGCTGGTGCCCGGGAACACGAAGGACGCGGTCCCGGGGAGGCGCTCGGTGGGGTGCCCGGTCAGCCGGGCGGACGGGGTGCCGGTGAGCACCGTGGCGATGAAGGCGTCGCGCAAGGCGGCGACCCGCGGCGCGGCCTCCGCCCGTTCCCGGTCGGCCAGACGCAGCGCCGTCGCCAGGCCGAGGGCACCGGCCACGTTCTCGGTGCCGCTGCGGCGGCCGCGTTCCTGTCCGCCGCCGTGGAGCACGGGTTCGATCGGGAGGCCTCGGCGCAGGAAGAGCGCCCCGACTCCGGGAGGGGCGCCGATTTTGTGACCGGAGAGGCTCAGTGCGTCGACTCCGAGTGTCCGCACGCCGAGGTCCAGCCATCCGGCCGCCTGCACGGCGTCGGTGTGGAAGGGCACGCCTGCCGCCCGGGCTATGGCCGCGAGGGCGGCGACGTGCTGGACGGTGCCGACTTCGTTGTTCGCGTACTGGATCGACACCAGGGTGGTGTCGGCGCGGATCGCGGCGTGGAGCTGGGCCGGATCGATGCGACCGGCGGCATCCGGGGCCAGCAGTGTGATCTCGAAGCCGTGCACCCGCTTCAGGAAATCGCAGGACTCGAGCACCGCCTCGTGCTCGACGGCCGACGTGACGATGTGGCGGCCGCGCGGCGCGCCGAGGGCGATTCCCTTCACCGCGAGGTTGTCCGACTCCGTGCCGCCGGTCGTGAACACGATCTCGGCCGGGCGACAGCCGAGCACGCTCGCGATCTGGGCACGGGCATCGGCCAGCGCGGCTGCGGCGGCCTCGCCGACCTGGTGGTGGCTCGACGGATTGCCGAAACTGCCCGCGAGCTGCTGCCAGAGCACCTCGAGCACCTCCCGGCGCACGGGGGTCGTCGCGGCGTTGTCGAGGTAGATCACGTCGGTCCCGGTCAGCCCTCGGTCAGGATCACGACGTCGAGGCCGAGGTCGAGCGAGCGCACGCTGTGGGTGATGGCGCCGACCGAGATGATGTCGACCCCGGTCTCGGCGATGCCGCGCACGGTGTCCAGGTTGACGCCGCCGCTGGCCTCGACCAGGGCGCGGCCGGCCGTGATGCGCACGCCCTCGCGAAGGTCGTCGGGTGAGAAGTTGTCGAGCATGATCGTGTCCACGTTGGCGGCCAGAACCGGCTCGATCTGGTCGATCCGGTCCACTTCCACCTCCAGGTGCGTGGTGTGGGAGATGCGGTCGCGCACGCGCAGGAGCGCTTCGGTCAGGTTGAGGCCGCCGGAGGTGAGCACGGCGAGGTGGTTGTCCTTGGCCATGACGGCGTCGGAGAGGCTGAATCGGTGGTTGTGGCCGCCGCCGTCCCGCACGGCGTGGCGCTCCAGGGCACGCAGTCCGGGGGTCGTCTTGCGTGTGTCGACGATGCGGGCCCGGGTACCGGTGGTCTCGGCCACATAGAGTGCCGTCAGGGTGGCGATTCCGCTCATCCGCTGCACGAAGTTAAGGCCGATGCGTTCGGCCTGAAGGATGGCCCGGGCGGACCCGGACACCTCCGCGAGCGCGTCCCCGGCAGCGAAGGCGGCGCCGTCGGCGACCAGCAGCCGCACCACGATGCGCGGGTCGGTGAGCCGGAAGGCCGCCGCGAAGACGGCACCGCCGCTGAAGACCCCGGATTCCCGGGCGACGAGCTGGGCGGCCGCGTCCGCCTCGGCCGGGATGAGCACCTGAGAAGTCAGGTCCCCCCACGGGGCGTCCTCCTCGAGCGCGGCCCGCACGACGGTTTCGATGGCGTTCACGGTCAGCATGCAATGGCCTCCTCGGCCTCGGTGGGGTGGTCCAGGTTCGTGGTGCTCTGCATCGCGCCTGCATCGTGCAGCCCGGCGTGCATTCCGGTGCCGGGGTCGCCGCCGCCTCGGCGCCAGAGCACGGTCCGCGCCAGTTCGGGGCGGCTGTCGGGGAAGTCGGAACGGTGGTGCGCGCCACGCGATTCCTCGCGGGCGAGGGCGGCGGCCACGGTCGCCCTGGCCAGGTCGAGCAGGTTCGCATCCTCGTATGCCCGAACGTGCATATTGACGTCGGCGGGCTGCTCGGGCTTCATTCTCCACCCGGCCAGGGCCACGGATGCGGCGGCGAGGCCCTCTCCGCTGCGGAGGACTCCGGCGCTCTCCCACATCAGGCGCTGCACGTCGGACCGGTCGACAGCGGTGGCGTTCGCGGGTGTCGCGCTCGTGGTGATGGTTGAGGCGGCCAGGACCCTCCCGGGTGAGTCCGTCCACCCCGAGTGGACCGGCCCGTCCGAGGGAAGCCGCAGGGCGCGCACGGCGCGGTCGGCGAACACGGCCGCCTCCAGCAGCGAATTCGAGGCCAGACGATTGGCACCATGGGCCCCGGTGCGGGCGACCTCGCCGACGGCGAAGAGTCCGGGCAGGGAGCTGCGTCCCCAGATGTCGGTGTGCACGCCACCCATCCAGTAGTGCGCTGCCGGGGCGACCGGGATCGGCAGGGCGGCCCAGTCCAGGCCGGCGTCGCGGCACGCCGCGGTGATGGTCGGGAAGCGCCGTTCAAGCAGGTCACGGCCGAGGGCGGTGGCGTCCAGCAGCACGGGTGCGCCGTTCTGGCGCGCCATTTCACGGGCGATGCCGCGGGCCACGATGTCGCGTGGGGCCAGTTCGGCGCCGGGGTGGACGCCCTGCATGAATCGGTGGCCGTGGATGTTGCGCAGCACGGCGCCCTCGCCCCGAACCGCCTCGGAGACCAGGGGAGTGCCCGGCACGGCCAGAGCCGTGGGATGGAACTGGTAGAACTCCAGGTCGGCGACGACGGCTCCGGCCCGCCAGGCTGCCGCCACGCCGTCGCCGGTGGCCACGGACGGGTTGGTGGTGTGCGGATACAGCGCGCCGGCGCCGCCGGTGGCCAGGATCACGTTGTCGGCCCGCGTGGTGCGCAGGTCCCCGTCCGGTCCGAGCAGCACGGCTCCGGTGACCCGGCCGTCCTGCACCGTCAGGTCGGTGAGCATGGTGTGTTCCCGGATGCTCAGGCCGCCCTGTGTCGCGGCGCCGGACTCCCGGAGGGAGCGGGTCCGAGCCGCGCGCTCGTGCACGGTCGCCACGAGGGCGGCCTGGATGGCGGCGCCGGTGGCGTCTCCGCCGGCATGCAGCACGCGGGACCGCGAGTGGGCCGCCTCCAGCCCGCGCGTGACGCCGGACTCGTCGCGGTCGAAGTCCACCCCGAACCTGATCAGGTCGCGCACGCGGGCCGGTCCCTCCGAGCAGAGCACGCGCACGGCGACCGGGTCGCACAGGCCGGCCCCGGCCCTGATCGTGTCGAGGTAGTGCGAGTCGACGGAGTCGTCGGAGAACATGGCGGCGGCGATCCCGCCCTGGGCGTAGCGGGTGTTGCTCTCGGGCAGCCCGGCCTTGGTGACGAGTGTCACCCGGTGGCCGGCATCCGTCGCCCGGACCGCGGCGATCAGCCCTGCCAGTCCGCTGCCGACCACGAGCACGCGGGTCATGTCAGGCGCCTGTGCCGGTGGAGCTGGTCGAGCCGGCGGGGAGAGCGGCGGGCGGCCTGGCCGCGAGCATCCGTTCGAGTGCCACACGGGCGTGGCCGGCGACCTTCTGGTCGACCGTGATGCGGTTGACCACCTCCGCCGGCTGCTCCGCGGTGCCGACGAGAGCCTCGAGCACCCAGGCGAGGTAGCCGGAGTGGATGCGGTACATCGTGGAGCAGGGGCAGATCACCGGGTCGAGGCAGAAGATCGTGTGCTCGGGGTGCTCTGCGGCCAGGCGCTGCACCAGGTTGATCTCGGTGCCGATGGCGAAGGTCGAGCCGGCCGGGGCGGCCTCGATGGCCTTCTTGATGTAGTCGGTGGAGCCGTATTCGTCCGCTGCGTCGACGACGGCCATCGGGCACTCCGGATGCACGATCACGCGCACGTCGGGGTGCTCCAGCCGTGCGGCGGTGATCTGGTCAACCGTGAAGCGTTTGTGCACGCTGCAGAAACCGTGCCACAGGATGACCTCCGCGTCGCCCAGTTCGTCGGCGGTGCTGCCGCCGAGGGGCTTGCGCGGATTCCACATCGGCATGTGCTCGAGAGGGATGCCCATCGCTTTGGCGGTGTTCCGGCCGAGGTGCTGGTCGGGGAAGAACAAGACGCGGCGGCCTCGCGCGAACGCCCACTCCAGCACGGTCTCCGCGTTGGAGGAGGTGCAGACGATGCCGCCGTGCTCACCGCAGAAGGCCTTGAGCGCGGCGGAGGAATTCATGTAGGTGACCGGGATCACCGGCACCCGGCCGTCGGCATCCGGCTCGGTGCCGTACAGGTCCTCGAGCTGTTCCCAGCAGTCCGTGACGGAGTCGATGTCGGCCATGTCGGCCATCGAGCAGCCGGCGGCGAGGTTGGGCAGGATGACGGCCTGATCGGGCGTGGAGAGCAGGTCGGCGGTCTCCGCCATGAAGTGAACGCCGCAGAAGATGATCGCCTCGGCGTCCGGCCGGCTCTTCGTGGCCTGGGCCAGCTGGAAGGAGTCGCCCACGAAGTCGGCGTGCTGGAGCACCTCGTCCCGCTGATAGAAGTGCCCGAGCACGACGACCCGGTCGCCGAGCGTCTCCTTGGCGGCACGGATGCGCTCGCCCAGTTCCTCGGTCGTCGCGAGTCGGTACCGCTCCGGCAGGGCACCCTGGCGCGGTGACCCGGTCGGAAGCACGTCACCCATGGATGACCCCGGACCGTAGCCCGGCGTTCCGGAATCGAACTCCCACGGGCCGGCGGCGAGGTCGGGGCTGCAGGTGCTGCCGGCGGCCGCCCCCGTTTTGATGAGCCGGATGGTGCGGTCAACCGATGCAATGGTCATGCTGTTACTCCTCGGTGTTCAGAAAAGCGGTACTCGGAAAAACAAAACTCGGCAGGGGTCACGGTTCAGCCGATCGCGGGCCCGAACGGCCCCAGGTCGGTCGCGTTGACGGAATCGTTGTAGCGGTAGAGCCGCGGCGGGCGGTGCGGCACTCCCGCCACACGCTGGCCGGTGTCGACGACGGTGCCGGACGACTCGATGGTGCGGCGGAAGTTGGCCGGGTCGAGGGCCTTCTGCAGCACGGCTTCGTGCACATCGCGCAGCTGCGCCAGGGTGAAGGTCTCGCCGAGGAAGGCGTGCGCGATCCGGGAGTACTCGACTTTGGTGCGGAGGCGCCAGAGGGCATATTCCACGATGCGGTTGTGGTCGAACGCGAGGGGCGGGAGCCGGTCGGCCGGGAACCACTGCACGTTCTCGTCCACGACCGCAAGGGCGGCCTCGCCGGTCTCCACCAGCGCCCAATAGACGACCGAGACGACCCGGCCTCCGGGGGAGCGACCCGGGTCGCCGAAGGTGTACAGCTGCTCCAGGTACTTGGGAGTCAGTCCCGTGGTCTCGCGCAGGGTTCGGGCGGCGGCGGCGGCCAGTTCCTCGTCGGCCGGAAGGTCCCCGCCGGGCAGTGCCCACTGGCCGAGGTGCGGCTCGCGGGTGCGACGCACCAGAGGAAGCCACAGCGTCGAAAGGTCGGACGCGGGATCCGGCCTGAGCGTGAAGATGACCGTTGACACGGCAAGTGCCGCCTGAAGCTGTCCGGTCATCGCGTCTTCCCCTCAGTAAAAGTCAATCTGACTCTAACTGGTGGGACCATCTTATAGTCATCCTGACCAGAACTCACAACCTTTACCCAGTGGGGCCGCCGCCGAGGTGCGGGGCGGACGTCGCCGGAGCCGTAAGGTGCCCGGCGCTCTTGCCGGTGAAACCCCAGATGGTGACCCGGAACATCGCTTCGATCACGATAGGGCCGCTCATTTTCGATGCGCCGAGAGTGCGTTCGACAAAAGTGATGGGAACCTCCGTCACCTTCAACCGGGCCCGGACGGCGTGCAACAGCATGTCGATCTGGAAGCAGTACCCCAGGCTCTCCACGCTCGAGAGCTTCATCCGTTCGAGTGCGCGGGCGCTGTAGACGCGATATCCGCCGGTCACGTCACTCTGCTTCAGCCGCAGCAGGATCCGCGAATAGACGGACCCTCCGCGGGACAGCAGCCGCCGGTGCCAGGGCCAGTTCTGAACCTTCCCGCCGGGAATCCAGCGGGAGCCCATCACCACGTCGGCCGACTTCGCGGCCTCAAGCAGTGCGGGCAGTTGTTCGGGCAGGTGCGATCCGTCCGCGTCGAGCTGCACCAGCTGGTCATAGCCGCGGGACAGCCCCCAGGTGAAAGCCTCCAGATACGCGGCGCCCAGACCGTCCTTGCTGGATCGGTGCAACACGTGCACCTGGATGTCGCCGACGGCCAGGGAATCGGCCAGCTGTCCGGTCCCGTCCGGCGACGCATCGTCGACGACGAGCACGTCCGCGTCGGGAACGCTCGCTCGAACGCGGCCGACGATCGAGAGGATGTTGTCGCGTTCGTTGTAGGTCGGGATGACGACCAGGGTGTGGGGCATGTTGCTACCTTGCCAGTTCGATGATGAGGGTGCGGTTGACGGTCGTGGTCGCCATGACCGTGAAGCCAAGACTCTGCAGGGTGCGGATGTCGGTCCCCGACGTGTTCTGGCCGCTGCCCAGGTACTGCAGCACCCAGACCCGGTCGGTGCCGGTGAGTCTTTCGGTGACCCAGTCCAGCGGCACCGTCAGGTCCCAGAGCCCCGGAGTCGCGTCGAACGGGCGGGACAGGGTGATGTCGCGCAGGCCCTGGAAGGCTGCGGGGTAGAGGTGCAGGGCCAGGCGGGGCTTGCGGGAGGGCCGCACGCTCTCGTCGAACACGACCGCGTCTCCGGGCAGGGCGCCCGCCTGCACGACGGCGGCGGCCTGGCGCCAGTCGCTGCCCTCGTTCTTGCCGAACGGGCCGCGCTGGGCGACATAGGTCGGCGCCATGAGCAGTGCGATCAGCATCAGCACCCCGGTCTGAGCCCAGAAGGGCCGGAGCCGTGCGATGCCGAGACCCACGGCGATCGCGACGGCCGGCGTGCAGATCGACAGGTAGCGCATCGAGTACATCGGGGAGATCAGTTGCGTGCCGATGAGCAGGGTGGCGCTCGGAACGAGCATCCAGCCCAGGGCCACCGAGAGGGCGGCGCGGTCTTGCGCAGTGGCGGCCAGCCGCCCGCGACCGGCGTACACCAGAACGACCGCCAGCAGGACCAGAGCCCACGCGGCGATCGCCAGCGACGGATTGCCGAACCACTGGTTCACCGCCGCCGTCAGCACCGAGGTCGGCGGCCGGCGGCCGATGAAGGCGATCTGCTCCCGCTGGTTCAGCGCCTCGATGATCACGGGGGTGGCCAGGGCGACGCCGGCGGTGCTGGCCAGCGCCCAGGACCTGATGCGCGCCCGGCGGTCCGGCCGCCAGGGCGTCCACAGCCAGACGAAGAGGGCGAACACCGGGATCAGGAGCAGGACGTAGAGGAACAGGTAGATCCCCAGGGCGAGCAGCGCGGAGTAGCCGGCCCACAGCCCGATGCGCGTGGCCGTGGTGCTGGTTCTGCTCGTGCGCAGGATGTGCAGCAGCAGGACCGCCAGCCAGACCACAACGGCCGTGGCGATGGCCGCGGATCGGGCCTCGGCACCCATGTTCGTCACGCGGGGGAGCATCAGGAAGACCAGAGCCGAAACCGTCGCGACCGAGGTGGAGACGAGGCGACGCGCCAGAACGAAGGTTCCGGCGGTCGCAACGCCGACGGCGATGGCGCTGGGTAGCCGGGTGGACAGCTCGGATGCCCCGAACAGCTCGATCCAGAAATGCAGGCCCAGGTAGTAGGCGCCGTGCACGGCGTCGACGTTGCCCAGCATCGCCACCAGTTTCGGGATCGATCGCTCGGCCGACATCACGCTGGCCGCTTCGTCACCCCAGTACGAAGGTCGCCAGGATCCGGCGAAGGGCACGAGGAAACCGAGCGTCCCGAGCAGCGCGGGCAAGCCGTATCTCAGCCAAGGACTCCGGGTTCGCCGCAGTGCCAGGGCTGATTGGTTTGGGCGATGCAGCCGGGGGACAACAGACAGGAAGGACACGCGTTCACGTTAGGCCAGCTTTTTCGACCTCACCAGTCGGGGCACGCCGGTCTGTGCCGACTCCCAGACTGTGCCGACTCCCCGACTGTGCAGACTCCCCGACTGTGCAGACCCCCGGACAGACGTGATGCGGCGGAGCCCGACCGCTAGGCTGGCGCCATGATCGATCCTGACGTGTCGAGCGGTGCCGCTTTCGGTGTGGCCGTCGCCCAGTTCGCCCCCGGCCCCGACTCGGGCATCAACGTCGCCGCGATGCGTGAGCTGGCGAGGACGGCGGTCGCCCGCGGTGCCCGCCTGATCGTGTTCCCCGAATACTCCGCGTTCTTCGAACCCGTCATGGGGCCCTCGTTCGTGGCGGCAGCCCAGCCGCTGGACGGGCCGTTCGTGATGCAACTGGCCGGGATCGCCCGGGAGCTCGGCATTCATGTCGTGGCCGGGATGCTGGAATCGACCACCGACACCAGTCGTTTCTCCAACACCATCGTGGCCCTGGATCCGGCCGGTGCCCTGGTCGCTAAGTACCGCAAGCTCCACCTCTACGATGCGTTCGGCGACCAGGAATCGCGCTGGGTGCTGCCCGGCACGGTGGAGGAGCCCGAAACCTTCGACGTGGGCGGGCTCCGCGCGGGACTGCAGACGTGTTACGACATCCGTTTCCCTGAGGTCACCCGGCGCCTGGTGGACGCCGGGGCCGACCTGGTGCTGGTGCCGGCCGAGTGGGTGCGGGGGCCGCTCAAGGAGGCGCACTGGCGCACCCTGGTCACCGCGCGCGCCCTGGAAAACACGGTCTACGTGGCTGCGGCCGACCACGCGCCGCCGGTGGGGGCCGGCAACAGCATGGTCGTGGATCCCATGGGAGTGGAACTGGTCACGATCGGCGAGACGACGGATGTCGCGGTCGCCTGGGCGGCGCCGGGGCGGGTTCGGGCCGTTCGCGCCCTCAACCCCGCGGTCGAGCTGCGCCGCTTCGCGGTGGTGCCGCGTTAGCTTTCGGTGGCGATCGTGTCCTGGGAGGCCGGAGCGGCCCGCACGGTGAATTTCTGATCCGGGCGGTGGGTGCGTTCGGGGCGGTCTGGTCGCTCCGGGTCGGCCATGGCCCTCTCCTCGCCGGTGGCGACGAGTCCCTGCGAGCTGTTCGCTGACCGGGTGAGCTGGGCGAGCCAGAGCGGGTTGATGCTGGGCGGCTGGCCACCCGAGAACTTGAAATACAGGGGGATGGCGGGGTGCAGCCACGCGGAGCTTCGCCCGTCTCCCGCCTCGGCGGCGTTCCGCCAGGAGAGCAGGAAGCTCTCACCGCGGCGGAGCTTCTGCACGATCACGATTTGGAGATGCGCCAAAATCCGGTCGTCGAATTCGACCGTGACTCTGTCATACGTCAAGGAGCCCATGGATTTCGCTCTCAATCGGTTGCGCTTGCCCCGGACCCTGGAGCGTGAAGGATCCGTTTCGCAGCCCCGGGTAGTGACTTCAGTTTGGCCGCTTTGCCTCCTCTTGACAAGAGAATTGCCGGTGGGGTCGAAACGGGGGCCGTCCTCGACTCCGGTGGGACATGTTCCTTCTGCCCGTTTCGCCGCACAATGCCAGGGACAGGCGCGCTGGTCCGTCGTACCGTCCTGACCGGCAGTGATCTGCACCGAGTCAGGGAAGGCGGAAAACGCAATGGACACGTTCAACTGGGTCTACTCCATCCCGCTGATTGCGATAATCGGCGGGATCACCGTGGCCATGTACGCGATTTATCTCAAGAACAAGCATGGTGGTGAGGAGGGCACGGCCGGGCTCGAGAACGCGGCCCTCAACCGGCAGGTCCTGGACCGGCTGGACTCCATCGACGCCCGGCTGGCGGCGGTCGAGAAGTCTCTTCGAGAACACGCCTGAACGAGAACGGTTCAGTCGCGCTCGGTTCAGTCGCGCTCCCATCAGTCGCGGTGCGAGGTGAACACGTGGGCAAGGGTCTGGAACGGACGCTCCATGTGCCCGAAATGGCCGGTGTCGGGCTCCGTGCAGAGGCTGAAGTCACGGATGACGGCCCGCAGCCGGTCGGCATCCGTCTCACCCACGAACACATCGGCGTCACCCTGGCTGGCGCGCACGGGGCACTCGATCCGGGACCAGATCGAGGCGTCGTAGCGGCCGGCCCGAGCGGATGCCGCCGCGAAGGCGTTCGGGCGCAGTTCCGTCGCGAGGGCGTCGATGACGCTCTCGGGCACACGCCCCGGGTGACGGAACAGGGGCGCCGCGAGCGGGCGGAGCAGGCCCCGGCGGTGCAGAGCGCCGACCGGATCTGACCCGGCCCGGCCGAGCCGGGCGAGCCCGCGCATGACCGGGAGCAGCGCTCCGAATCCGGGCAGCACCGCGGCCGAGCTCACCGGATGCCGAACGGTTTCGATGACGGAGAAGGACGCCGGGGAGACCAGGCCGACAAAACTCGTCGAGCGTGGCTCGCTCGCCGCGAGTTCGAGGGCGACGAATCCACCCAGGGAGTGGCCGATCACGGTCCAGGACCGGTAGCCGAGCGCCCGAGCGACCTCGGCGACCGCGGCCGCGGTCGACTCGATGGTGGCGGACTCACCGGTGGCGGACACGCCGGCCGGCAGTGCTGAGTCGCCCCAGCCGGGCAGGTCGGGGATGATCAGGTCCGTCAGAGCGGCGCTCGCCGGATGTGCCGGATTCGCCGAATCCGCTGCGGCCAGGAGCGGCGTCCAGGTGGTCCAGGAACCCGCCGCGCCGTGCAGCAGGATGGTGGCCGTGTCGCTGTCGGTGCGGCGTCCGTGCCTGACCGACACCGTTCCCGATCCCAGCCGCATCGCGCTCGTCGTCAGCCCGAATGCGCGTGCGTCCCGGCTGAGGGGGAACGGGAAGTATCCGTCCGGGCTGTGCCGGGCAGGTGCGGTGGATGTCGGCGCGGACCGCTCCAGGAGGCTCATGACGGTGGTTCGGTGCGGACCGGGCCGGCGGATTGGGCGCTCTCCCGCCGTGGGCTGGCCCGATCCGAGGCTGTGTATTGACAGACCATCCGTCCTCGCCGGAATACCCCGTCGGTGCGTGCCGTTGCGCGAAGAGGGAACCTGCTTCCCGATGTCCACGGCCGCGCACGCGCCGCCCGACGGCACTTGTCCGACAGAAAGAGCTATTCACGTGAATCTTTTCTCCCCGCTCACCCTCGGTGACCTGGAACTGCCCAACCGCCTCGTCATGGCGCCCCTGACCCGGGTGCGTTCGGGCATCGAGGGCGTGCCCGGCCCGCTCGTCGTGGAGCACTACCGGCAGCGCGCGACCCTCGGCCTGATCGTGACCGAGGGCACCTACCCCAGCCATGCCGGCCAGGGTTTCCCCGGTCAGCCCGGCCTGGTCACCCCGGAGCAGATCGAGGGCTGGAAGAACGTGGCCGACGCGGTGCATTCCGCCGGCGGCCGCCTGGTCGCCCAGGTCATGCACGCCGGGCGGGTCACCCATGAGGGCACCAACGGCGGCCGCGAGGTCGTCGCCCCCAGCGCGATCGCGATCGAGGGGGAGACGCGCACCTACGACGGCAAGCACCCGTATCCCGTGCCGCACGCCCTGACCGCCGACGAGCTCGCCGGCGTGGTCGCCGACTTCGTCCAGGCCTCCCGGAACGCGATCGCCGCCGGCCTCGACGGCGTCGAGATCCACTCCGCCAACGGCTACCTGCTGCACGAATTCCTGTCGCCGGCCTCGAACCAGCGCGACGACGTCTACGGCGGCTCCCCGGCCAACCGGGTCCGCTTCGTGATCGAGGTCGTCACCGCGGTTGCCGAAGCGATCGGAGCGGGTCGGGTGGGCATCCGCGTGTCCCCGGAGCACAACATCCAGGATGCCCTCGAAACCGACCCGGCGGATGTCCTGGCCACCTACGGCGCACTGGTCGACGGCCTCGCGCCGCTGAACCTCGCCTACCTGAGCGTGCTGCACAAGGAGCCGGCCGGCCAGCTGGTGCGGGAACTTCGCACCCGCTTCGGCGGACCGCTCCTCGTCAACAGCGGCTTCGGCGGAATCACCACCCGCGAGGAGGCCATGGCGGTCATCGCGGATGACCAGGCGGATGCCGTCGTCGTCGGCCGCGCCGTCATCGCCAACCCGGATCTGGTGCGGCGTTGGCTGAACGACCTGCCCCTGAACGCCCCGGACCCGCTCACCTTCTACGGTGCGGGCGCCGCCGGCTACACGGACTACCCGGCCCTCCATCACTAGCCCTCCAGCACTAGCCTTCCCCGCCCGGTGCTTCCCCGCCCGGTGCTGCCCGGTGCTTCCCCGCCCGGTGCTGCCCGGTGCTTCCCCGCCCGGTGCTGCCCGGTGCTGCCCGGTGCTTCCCCCACCCCGGGTCTGATCGTGCATAACTCCTGCAATTTCTGAGACGCTCGCCGTCCAGCCCCGGATTCCCGGGGCGGCGGATGCTGCGCCCTCACGATCTGCAGGAGTTATGCAAGGGCCGGGCGAGGCATCTGCCCGCGACCCGTTCGCTACCGGCTGCTGATGCCCGCCAGCCGGCCGGCCGCGCGCTCGAGCACGTCCACCTTCTTGCAGTAAGCGAACCGCACCAGGGAGGCGTAATCTGCCCGGTTCGCGGGTGAACAGAAGGCGGCGATCGGCACCGCGACGACGCCGGCGAGCGCCGGCAGGATCCGGCAGAACTCGGCGCCGTCCGGGTAGCCGAGCGGTGCGGCATCCGCCACGATGAAATACGAGCCCTGCTGGCGGCTGACGGTGAAGCCGGCGGTCGTCAGCCCGACCTCGAGCACGTCCCGCTTGGCTTCGAGGTCGGCGGCGATGCCGGTGAAGAAGCTGTCGGGCAGGTCCAGGCCCCGCGCGATCGCCGGCTGGAACGGCGCCCCGTTGACGTAGGTGAGGAACTGTTTCACGGCGAGGATCGCGGTCACCAGAGGCGCCGGTGCGCTCAGCCAGCCGATCTTCCAGCCGGTCGTGTTGAACGTCTTACCCCCGGAGGATATCGTGATGGTGCGTTCGCTCGCTCCGGGCAGTGTCGCGACCGGAACGTGCGCGACCCCGAACGTGAGGTGCTCGTAGACCTCGTCGGTCACGATGAGCGCGTCGTGCCGGTGCGCCAGCTCGACGATGAGCGCCAGCGTTTCGATAGGAAGTACGGTTCCGGTGGGGTTGTGCGGGTTGTTGACGATGATCAGTCGCGTCTTGTCGGTGATCGCGGCGCGGAGCTCGTCCAGGTCGGGCTGGAACTCGGGGGAGCGCAGCCGCACGGTGCGATGGACGCCGCCGCCCAGGGCGATCAGGCCACCGTATGCGTCATAGAAAGGCTCCAGGGTGACGACCTCGTCGCCGGGCTCGATCAGGGCGAGGATCGTGGCGGCGAGGGCTTCGGTGGCGCCCGCGGTCACGAGGACCTCGGTCTCCGGATCGGCCGACAGGCCGTAGAAGCGCTGTTGGTGGCGCGAGATGGCCTCGCGGATCACGGGCAGTCCCCTTCCCGGCGGGTACTGGTTGACGCCGTCGGAAATCGCCTGGCGTGCCGCCTCGAGTACCTCGGGCGGGCCATCCTCGTCGGGGAACCCCTGGCCCAGGTTGATCGCACCCGCGCGCATCGCGAGCGCGCTCATCTCCGCGAAGATACTGGCCGCGACGGTACCGTCCGCGCCGAGCAGCCCCGCTCCGTCGGCGGTTCGCCGCCAGGCGCCGGTAATCGTCATCGTGTCACCTGCATCCCTACAAGCTACGACATGCCCCGCGCTCCCTGTGGACAGTTCGAGCGGGAACGCGCTCGGTGCCCTAACGTGGCCGCATGCGGACCGTGACGCGCGCACTGCTCACCCTCAGCGCCCTGGTGCTCCTCGGAGGCCCGGCGCTCGCCGGTTGCGCGCCGACGCCCACCCCGAAACCATCCGCAACCGCCACAACGGATGCCCCCGTCTTCGCCTCCGACGCCGACGCTCTCGCCGCGGCAACGGAGGCCTATGCGGCGTACCAGGCAATGTCGACACAAATCGCGCATGAAGGCGGTGCCTATCCAGAGCGTATGGAAAATTTTGCGACTGGAGAAGCCTTGGACGCCGAAATTCGCTCACTGAACGGTATTGCTCAGGGGGGATTGCGAGGCGTCGGGGCGCTGTCCTTCGATTCGTTAACGATTCAGGAGGCAGATTTGACGAGTGGGAAGGTAGCCACTTACCTGTGTCTCGATATTCAAGGGTCCGACGTAGTCGATGCCAGCGGTGCAAGCAAGGCCCCGCAGGACAGAGTTTTGAGACTGCCATTGCAGGTCGATTTCGTTCATGATCCTGCCCGTACTCGCCTCCTGGTGGAGAAATCAGAGTCATGGTCCGGCACAAGTTTCTGCTGATGGCGCTTGCGCTCGTGCTCCCATCCGCTCCCATGCTCACTGGGCCTTTTGGGATGGGCGGGGCCACCTGCGTCGGATGGGGTGCTGCACAGGGCGATTGTGAGGCATCGGGCGCCATCAACGACGGCGGGGTCGACCTGTCTGCCGGTTATGACAGCGGCGGCGGGGGAGATCAATCCGGCAGCGCGAACGGAGCCGGCGGCGACGCCGGATCAGACAGCGGATCTGACGCCGAATCCGGCACAGGCCCCGGCACAGGCCCCGGCGGCCAACCGGGGGCAGCGCCGACCTCCCCCTCTGTGGTCGTCGTGCGGGACGGTTTCACGGTTGTCTGCGATCCGGGAGCTCCCTGCGATCCGAACCTCGTCGTTCGATTCAGCGACCTGGTCAACTTCAAGCCGGCGGAACCCACCCAGAGCATGGAGCCGGACGGGTGGAGCGTGATCGGGCTTCCGGCGAACTTCATCGCCGCGGCATCCGTGCACGGTCGGTCAGGACTGCTGCTCGATTTTCCGGCCGAGGTGCGTTTCACCCCGGTCGGCTACCGCTGGAACTTCGGTTACGGCTCGACCTTGGATTCGCCCTCCGGTGGAGCCACCTGGGCGGACCTGGGCCAGCCCGAATTCTCCGACACGCCCACCAGTCACGAATTCCGAAAATCCGGGGTTCACTCCGTGAGCGTGGTTGTTGTCTACTCCGCCGAGTACCGGTTTGCCGGCCGAGACTGGCGCGGGGTGCAGGGGACGCTCCCGGTAGCGGGAAGCCCGATCAGCGTGGTAATCGGCGACGCCAGAACCGTGCTCGTCGATCGCGAATGCAGCCGCACTCCCGCGGGACCGGGCTGCTGAGCGCGTGCGGTGCCGAGAAGCAGGGCAAGGTCACGGCCTCATCATTGAATGCTCCCAGCCTCCACATACCTTTCGCTCAGGTTCGGGAGCGAAGCTGACATCGCTTGGAAGGAGCACCCAATGACCGACAACACCCAGGAACCCGGCAAGACGCCCGATCACCCGCATGGCTCAGTTCCGTTCGAAGTGAACTCCGTCGGCGAAACAACGTCGGCGACGGATGCCTCCACGACTTCTTCGTCCTCCGCAGAACCCGCCGCCGGCCCCACTGTTCCGGCCTCGACGCCGGGCCGAGCCGCCGATGACCAGTCGACCGAGGTCATCCAGCCCGCATCCACGCCTGCCGCAGCGCCTGCCGCAGCGCCTGCCGCAGCAGGGCCAGCCGCCGCGCCTGCCGGCGCAGCGACTGTCGCCCAGCCCACCCTCGCCTACGCCACCGATGCGTTCGGGCGTCCGCTGCCAGGTGGGGCCGGTTCCACCCCGAACTACGCGCCGAACGGGGCTCCGCAGACCTACGCCCACGAAAACGGCTACCCGAACCAGCAGGCCGGGGGGATTCCCCAGAAGGACCAGCAGCGAAGCAAGGGCAGCATCGCGCTGATCGCCGCCCTCGCCATCGGCGCGCTCCTCGGCGGCGCCTCCGGCGCCGGAGTCACCGCGTTCGTGCTCACCAACCAGAGCAGCGGCATCCCGGCCGACCAGGCCACGGGCCCGCAGAGCGTCGTGGTCAACAACACCGACAGCGTCAACCAGATCACCGCGGTCGCGGCCAAGGCCTCGCCCAGCGTCGTGACCATCGACGCGAGCAGCGGCAGCTCCGGGGGAACCGGTTCAGGTGTGGTGCTGACCCAGGACGGCTACGTGCTCACGAACACGCACGTCGTCACCCTCGACGGCGCGGCCGCCGACGCGACCCTCCAGGTCACCGGCAACGACGGCAAGCTCTACGCGGCCACCATTGTCGGCACCGACCCGGTTTCCGACCTCGCCGTGGTGAAGCTCACCGACGCGAAAGGCCTCACTCCGATCGACTGGGCCGACTCCAGCAAGCTCAACGTCGGCGACACGACCATCGCCATCGGAGCCCCGCTCGGCCTGTCCGGCACAGTCACCGACGGAATCGTCAGCGCGCTCAACCGGAGCATCTCGATCGCCTCCTCGGCCGCACCGGATACGCAGGACAACACCGCCCCCAACGACCAGCAGAGCCCCTTCTTCTTCGATCTGCCCGACAAGAACGGCAGCCAGGAGCAGGCGCCCACCACCAGCGGCAGCATCTCGTTGTCGGTCATCCAGACGGATGCCGCCATCAACCCCGGCAACTCCGGTGGAGCCCTCCTCAACGCCAAGGGCGAGCTCATCGGCATCAACGTGGCCATCGCCAACGCGGGCGGATCGTCCTCGTCCGCCGCCGGCAACATCGGAGTCGGGTTCTCGATCCCGTCCAACCTCGCCAAGCGCGTGTCCGAGGAACTGATCAAGAACGGCACGGCCACGCACGGCCTGCTCGGCGCGAGTGTCACCAGCGCGGCCGGAACCGGCCAGAGCGACACCGTGGGGGCCCTGATCAGTGAGGTGTCCTCCGGTGGGGCGGCGCAGAAGGCCGGCCTCCAGAAGGGTGACGTCGTCACGAACTTCAACGGCGTGCCCATCACCGACGCGAACGACCTCACCGCCCAGGTGCGCGCCCTCGCGGCTGGCGACGAAGCCAAACTGACCTACGTGCGTGACGGCAAGTCCGTCACCGTCTCCGTCACGGTGGGTGCCCTCTCCAGCTAGCCCCCGCTCCTTCCAGCGAACGAAGAGCTGCGCCGCCGGTCATGCACCGGCGGCGCAGCTCTTTTTGCTGTCCGCGCCGCGCCCGCGCCGGGCCCCGCGCCGCGTCTGACGCGCACCCGGACGGGCGGGAATCGGCCCGATGCGGGCCGGAAAGGCACGGCTGGTAGGCTCAGACATCCCTCCAGAAGAATGGAAATATGATCAGCCAGGAGCCCTCTGCCGGAGGCACGTCCCTGCTCGGGGTTTCCTATGTGATGCCGGTGCTGAACGATGTGACGCACGTTCGGGCCGCCGTGACCAGCCTCCTCCGCCAGGACTACACGGGGCCGTTCGAGGTCACCGTAGCCCTCGGTCCGAGCATCGACGGCACCACCGAACTGGTCGAGGAAATGGTCGCTGTCGATCCGCGCATCCGGATCGTGGCGAATGAAATCGGGTCGACCCCGGCCGGCCTCAACATCGCCATCCGGGCCTCGAGCTATCCCGTCGTGATCCGCGTGGACGCCCACTCAGTCCTGCCCCCGGACTACGCCCGGATCGCCGTCGAGACGCTCGAGCGCACCGGCGCCGACAATGTGGGCGGCGTCATGGACGCCCAGGGCGAGAGCCCGTTCCAAAAGGCCGTCGCACGGGCCTACGGCACGAAGATCGGCCTTGGGGGAACGCCGCTCCACGTCGGCGGCCCCGAAGGGCCCGCCGAAACCGTGTACCTGGGCTGTTTCCGAATGGACAGCATCGTGCGCGTCGGCCTCTTCGACGAGGGCATCAAACGGGGTCAGGACTGGGAGCTCAACCGGCGCCTGCGGGAGCAGGGCGGCACGGTCTGGTTCACGCCCCGGCTCCGGGTGGTCTACCGCCCGCGCCCGAGCCTGTCCCGCCTGGCCCGGCAGATGGTGTCCACCGGCCTGTGGCGTGGAGAGCTCGCCCGGCGGTACCCGGAATCCAACGGCATCCGCTACTTCGCCCCGCCCGTGATGGTGCTGGGCGTCGTGCTCGGACTCCTCGCCGGTCTGGGTGGCCTGGTGCAGCTCCTGACCGGAGGGGCGCCGTGGCTGCTCCTCGGATTGCTCGTGCCCGTCGCCTACCTGCTCATCGTCGCAGCGGCCACGGTTGCCGTCACGCGACCGGACGGGTTTCGTGCCGCGCTGTGGTTTCTCGTAGTCTTGCCGTGCATTCACTTCTGCTGGGGCATCGGATTCCTGCTCGGATACCTGAAACTCACCACCAACATCACGGCCCACACCGGGAGGCAACTATGACGTCAGGGACGCCAGCGGCGACTCGACCCTCCTCGATCGCGGAGTTGCGTGAGGTGGCGCAGCCGCCCGAGGTGAGGTTGCGCGCGAATGCCGAGCACTGGACGGCATCGCTCTATCTGCGCGATATCTCCCCGTATTTGACCTGGATGCTGCTGAAGACCAGCATCTCGGCGAACGGCGTCACCGGGCTGATGATCCTGGTCGGCTGGTCCACCGCTGCCGCACTGCTCATCCCCGGCATCTGGGGCGCGCTGCTGGCGCTCCTCCTCGGCCAGTTGCAGATGCTGGTCGACTGCTCCGACGGGGAGGTCGCCCGCTGGCGCCGGCAGTCTTCACCGGCCGGAGTGTTCCTGGACAAGGTCGGGCACTACACGACCGAGGCGCTCATCCCCATCGCCCTGGGCATCCGGGCCGCGTTCTACCCGTTCGAGGCCCCGGCCGACTTCCTGTGGACCACCCTCGCACTGCTTCTCGCGCTGATCATCGTGCTGAACAAGGCGCTCAACGACATGGTGCATGTGGCTCGCGCGAACGCCGGACTCACCAAGCTCGCCGACCGGAAACACGAGCAGACCCCCACCTCGAGCCTGATCGCCAAGGCCCGCAGGCTGGCCCGGTTCCTGCCGTTCCACCGCCTCTACCATTCGGTCGAACTCACCATCCTGATCTTCGCCTCCGCGGTCATCGGCACACTCATCGGCGAGCCCGTGGTCGACCGCGTGCTGCTGGCCACCCTGGTCCCGCTGGCCTTCATTTCGCTGGTGGGCCATTTCGTGGCCATCATGGCGTCCAAGCGTGTCCGGTCCTAGCGCCTCGCCCGTCGACTCCACCCTGCCGACGGTCGGAGTGGTGGTGCTCACCCAGGGCACCCGGCCGGACGATCTCGAGCGCGGCATCCGGAGCCTGCTCCTGCAGCAGGACGTTCGCCTCGACATCGTGTGCGTCGGCAACGGATGGCAGCCGACCGGGCTGCCCTCCGGAGTCAAGGCTCTGGGGCTGCCCACGAACCTGGGCATTCCGGCGGGGCGCAATCGCGGGGTTTCGCAGGTCGCGGGGGAGTACCTCTTCTTCCTCGACGACGATGCGAGCATTCCCGACCCCCTATTCCTGGTCGACGCCATCGGGATGCTGAGGGCAGACCGCACCATCGGCCTGCTGCAGCCCCGGGTCGTCGATCCCGCCGGGATCGCGTCACCGAGGCGGTGGATTCCGCGCATTCGCAAGGGCGAGGCCACCGCGTCGAGCAACGTCTTCTCGGTCTGGGAAGGCGCCGTGCTCCTTCCTCGGGCCGTCTTCGACGCCACGGGCGGCTGGGGGGAACCCTACTTCTACGCGCACGAGGGCATCGAACTGGCGTGGCGGGTCTGGGACCAGGGCTTCCGCGCCTGGTACGCCGGGAACCTCGTGGCGAACCACCCGGTGATCCAGCCGACCCGGCATGCCGACTACTACCGCCTCAACGCGCGCAACCGCGTGTGGCTCGCCCGCCGCAATCTTCCGGCGCCCCTGATCCCCGTGTACGCCGGGTCCTGGCTGCTGATCCAACTGGTCCGCTGGGCCCGCAACCCCACCGCCCTCCGGGCCTGGCTGGGTGGATTCCGCGAAGGCTGGGCCACATCCCCGGGCGGGCGACGCCCCCTCCGCGCACGCACGGTATGGCGGATGTCCCTGGCCGGGCGCCCTCCCGTCGTCTAACGATCCGCCTGCTATCGGTCCCGTTCGGGGGCCAGGCGGCATCGTCGAATCGGCATCGAAAGGTACTCTTGACCCGTGGGTATACAACGAGACGTCAGGCTTGGATTCAAGCTGGTCAAGGACGTCACGGCGTCCCGCAGGGCACAGCGACTGCTGAACGGCCGCCTGGCCACGCGGGAGCCGCTGCCGGGGCGGCACTTCAAGATCGCCGTCTACTTCGCCGACGGCCCGGTCAACCTCTACCAGATGCGCCAGTGGTACAAACCCCTCGCGAAGCTCGCCGAGACCTGGCCGGTGCTCGTGCTCAGTCGCAACGGAGCGGGAGCCCTTCCCCTGATCGACGAATCCCCGGTGCCGGTGGCCTACGTGAGGCGGGTCGCCGACCTTGAGCGTGTGCTGGCCGAGCAGGATATCCGCATCGTGTTCTACGTCAACCAGAACTCACGCAACTTCCAGATGATGCGTTACGGTCGCTGCTGGCACGTTTTCATCAACCATGGTGAGAGCGACAAGATGTACATGGTGACCAACCAGATCAAGGCCTACGACTACGCCTTCGTCGCGGGGGAGGCCGCCCTCGCCCGTCTCGGCAAGGTGCTCTGGGACTACGACTTCGACAAGCGGGCCATCAGGATCGGGCGTCCGCAGGCCGACCACTACTCCGGGACCACGGCCATCGCCCCCGACGAGCGCCAGGTCGTGTTGTACGCACCGACCTGGGAGGGGGACCGCCCGTCCGCCGCATACGGCTCCATCGCCACGCACGGTGTCGACCTCGTCGCGGCTCTCCTCGCCTCCGGGCGTCACCGGGTCATCTACCGTCCTCACCCGCGTAGCGGCGTCGTGGACAGCGCATACGGCGCGGCCAACAAGCAGATCATTGCTGCCATCGCGGCCGCGAACGAGCGAGACGCGTCCGCCGGACACATCTACGATTCGGGCCCCGAACTGGGCTGGCAATTGTCGGCAGCGGATATCGCGATCGTCGACATCTCCGCCATGGTCTACGACCGGCTTGCCACGGGCAAGGCTCTGATGGTGACCCGCCCGGCAGACCCGAGCGCGCAGATCGACTCGAGCGGCTATCTCTCGGACTGCGAGTGGCTGTTCGACGGCCAGACCGGGAATATCGTTGCGGTCCTGGACGAGCTCACCCACGACGATGCGGCGGAAGCCAGGCTCACGGTCTGGGTGCAGCGCTACTTCGGCGACACGAATCCCGGGGTCGCGACGGAGCGCTTCCACGTCGCCGTGCAACACCTGATGAACGAGTGGGATCGTTTCGACACGGCCAACCCGCGCACCGACCACATCGAGGCGTCGTCGGCGCAGGGATCTCTGTCAGCGGACGACGGCCCGGACATCGAGCTTCTCTAGTCTGCGTGCCGGCAGCACCCTGGACTTCCATCCAGTGGAAGTTGTCGGTGGATCGCGCTAGCGTGTCGGGGTATGAGCGGAAAACCAGCGCACACAACGGCGGCGGACGGGCTGTCGGCCCCGGTCGCCGTCGACAATCGTTCCGTCGCGGCCCGACTCTTCGCCATTCTCGACGCGTTCACCGCGCCCGCCGGGGCGACCTCGCTCACCCTGACGCTGACGGCCATCGCCCAGCGGGCCGGCCTGCCGCTTTCGACCACGCACCGGCTGGTCGCGGAGTGGGTTGGTTGGGGCGGCCTGACCAAGCACGACAACGGACAGTACTCGCTCGGCATGAAGCTGTGGGGCCTGCCCTGGCGCTACGGGCCGGATGGCGAGGTGACGGTGTCGTCCCCGCCCAAGCAGACCCGCACCTTCTCCTCCCTGCGCGGCGGGGAGAAGGAGTACGTGCTCGAAGAGGCCATCGTCACCGACTACACCCTCGTGCGCGCGGCCAAGGGCGACCGGCACGGCAACCTCGTGTTCGAGAAATCGGCCCGCAACTTCAACCCGGTCGCCGGCATGGCCGGTCGCATCACCATTGCCGAGGTCGACGAACTGGTCGAACCGGGTGAGATCGACCCCGACCAGGTGCACCTCGCCGGGATTTATGTGAACCGCATCGTGCAGCTCGGCGCGGTGGACGCCGCCGATCTGCCGATCGAGAAGACGACGACGCGGCCACGGCCGTCGGCATCCGCCGTGGCGCATTCACCCCCGGACGAGACCGGAGCGAACTGATGGCCCTCACCCGCAACGAGATGGCGGCCCGGGCCGCCCAGGAACTTGCCCCCGACTCCTACGTCAATCTCGGTATCGGCCTGCCGACACTCATCCCCAACTTTCTGCCGGACGGTGTGCACGTGGTTCTGCACTCCGAAAACGGTGTGCTCGGCGTCGGCCCGTACCCCTGGGAGGGCGAGGAAGACCCGAAACTCATCAACGCCGGGAAGGAAACCGTCACCGTCAACCCCGGCGCCGCCTACTTCGACTCGGCACAGAGCTTCGGCATGATCCGCGGCGGCCTGATCGACGTCGCCGTGCTCGGCGCCATGCAGGTGTCTGTCGTCGGCGACATCGCAAACTGGGCCGTGCCCGGCAAGATGATCAAGGGCATGGGCGGCGCGATGGACCTCGTGCACGGTGCCGACACGGTGCTCGTCGTCATGGAACACCTGACCAAGACCGGAGAATTCAAGATCAAAAAGGCCTGCGACCTGCCGCTCACCGGCAAGGCCGTCGCGACCCGCATCATCACCGACCTCGCCGTGATCGATGTCAGCCCGGCCGGACTCGTGCTGCGCGAACTCGCGCCGGGCGTCACCGTGGCCGAGGTCCAGGCCGCCACCGAGGCGACGCTGCTCGTGCCAGGGCCGCCGCTCACGATTCGCACCTTGCTCACCGAAATGGTCGCCGGATGACCGCGCTGCGCGAGGTCGTCATCTGCGAACCGCTCCGCACCCCCATCGGTCGTTTCGGCGGAGCTTTCAAGACCGTGGCGCCCGCCGACCTCGCCGCGGCGGTGATCGCCGCGCTGCTCGAACGCACCCACCTCGACGGCGCGCTCGTCGACGACGTCATCTTCGGCCAGGCCTACCCGTCCGCCGAGGCCGCACCGGTCGCCCGGGTCGCTGCCCTCAACGCGGGCCTGCCGGTGACTGTGGGCGGCGTGCAGGTCGACCGCCGCTGCGGCTCCGGTCTGCAGGCCGTCCTCGACGCCGCCATGCAGGTGCAGACCGGCGCCAGCGACCTCGCCATCGCCGGCGGCGTCGACGTGATGAGCCAGGCCCCGTTCTACACGGTCGATTCCCGCTGGGGCGTGGGTGGCACCGCCGGAATGCTGCTGCGCGACGCACTCGGCCGCGGCCGAGAGACCGCCGGCGGTCGGCGTTTCCCGGTTCCCGGCGGCATGCTCGAAACTGCCGAGAACCTGCGCCGCGACTACGGAATCGACCGCGTCGAACAGGACGAACTCGCCGTGCGCTCCCAGCAGCGTGCGCTGGCCGCCGTCGCAGACGGTCGTTTCCTCGACGAAATCGTCCCGGTCATCGTGCCCGGTCGCAAGGGCGCTGTTGTGGTTTCGGCCGACGAGACCCCCCGCGCGACCAGCCGTGAGGCCCTCGCCGGCCTGCGCCCCATCCTGCTGACCACGGATGCGGCATCCACTGTCACCGCCGGAAATGCCAGCGGGCAGAACGACGCGGCCGCCGCCTGCATCGTGACCACGCCCGAGCGCGCCGCCGAACTCGGACTCACACCGCTCGTGAGTCTCCGGTCGTGGGCCCGGGCCGGCGTCGACCCGTCGCGGATGGGCCTCGGCCCGGTGCCCGCCACCGCGAAGGCACTTGAACGCGCCGGGCTCGTACTCGCCGACATCGACCTGATCGAGCTCAACGAGGCCTTCGCCGCGCAGGTTCTCGCCGTCTCGCGCGAATGGAACTTCACCGACGCCGACTGGGACCGCACCAACGTGAACGGCTCCGGCATCTCCCTCGGCCACCCGGTGGGCGCCACCGGCGCGCGGATCCTCGCAACGGCCACCCGGCAGCTGCAGCGCACGGAGGGCCGTTTCCTGCTCGAAACCATGTGCATCGGCGGTGGCCAGGGCCTGGCCGCCGTCTTCGAACGGGTGTGACCGGGGCGCACGACCGGGACCAGGCCAGGCCTTTCGATTTCGCTACACGGGGGCTGGGCCGGACGCGGGATTGCCGGCCGGTTCCTGTGGACCTCGCGCGGGCTGCATCCGTCGCCGCGGGGACAGCCGGCCGGACAGCCCGGACAGGGTCCTGCGGTTGAAGACGGCGATCCGGCGCGCCGCGGTGCCTTCGCCCACGACGAGATCCGGCATTTTCGGGTCGAGGTCGGGGCTGAAGCCGGCCGGCGGCAGGCCGAATGCCATCCGCGAGGTCTGCACCACCCGCTTGCCGAGGATGTTGTTGCCGGCACCGCCGACGATCGCGCCGACACCGAACGGGAGGGCCTTTCCGATGAAGCTGGCCCCGCCCCTGGCCGCGAACTGCCGGAGGAAGCTGCTCTTCAATCGGTCCGTCAGCGGCCCCATGATGGCTCGGGGGAGGCTGGTGGTGACGAGTTCGCCCCAGTAGACGTTGCGCGCGGCCCCATTGCCCGTGGCCTGGCCGGCCAGCTGGCGCACGAGTTCCGATCCTTCGTGTCCGAGCATCATCGTCATCACCAGGGCGCGGGCGCGTTCCGGGTCGGCGACGGCGATGCCGTGCACCTCGCTCACCGATTGGGTGAACAGGGCCGTCGCTTCGAGGAAGCCGGCCGTTTCCACCCCGGACAGGGCCAGGGTGATGCCGGTGGTCACGCCCGGGATGACCGCTGTCGCGCCGACGGCCGCGCCGCCGGTGGTGACGGCGGCGACATAGCGCCGTTCGAGGATGACGATGATCTCGACCGGGGTCGCGTGAGGGGACCGCCGGCGGATCGCGCGGATGTGCGCCAGCACGGCCGGGCGGTGGATCGCCATCACACGGTCGAAGCCCGCGATGACTCCGGACGGCAGTTGCCCGCCCTGGGGCAGACCGCCCGTTGTCGACACCATTGGTTGTGGCTTTCTGGCCATCAGAGCACGCTCCTTCGAATTCTCGATGAGTTTACGTGTCTCAGATGGGCCACTGGTGGGAATCGCCGGGCGCGCCTATACAGGGAGGATGTCTGACCCGAAATCGGAAGCATCGCGCATCCTCGGACTGAGGTTACGGCGCCGGCGACGCCAGCTCGCCCTCAATCAGGAGGCCGTGGCGCTCCTGGCCGGGCTCAACGTGTCGAATTATGCGCGTATCGACCGCGGTCACGGCAATCCGACGTTTCACACGCTGATTCGGCTCGCAACGGTGCTCGGCCTGGAGCCAGGCGATTTGATGACCGGGTTCAGCGCCGAGCAGTTGCCGCCCACACGCGACAGTCTCACGCGGTCGACCGGCTCGACGTGGACGGGCCAGATCAGGCCGACTTGATGCCGTACTGGGTGTTGTACAGCGCCAGGACCTCGTCGATGGGCGCATCCAGTACCAGCTTGCCCTTGTCCAGGTACAGACCCCGGGTGCAGAACCGGCGTAGGTCCCGTTCGTTGTGCGAGACGAAAAACAGTGTCCGTCCGCCCGCGAGGAGCTCCTCGATGCGCCGGTAGCATTTCTCCCGGAAGGCCTTGTCGCCCACGGCGAGTACCTCGTCGACGAGGAGGATCGGTTCCTCGAGGCGGGAAATGACGGCGAAAGCGATGCGCACCTTCATCCCGCTGGACAGGTGCTTATAGGGCGTGTCGACGAAATCGGCGATCTCGGCGAATTCGATGATCTCGTCAAAGCGCACGTTGATCTGCTTTTTCGTCATGCCGTGCAGGCCCGCTGTGAGGTACACATTGTCGCGCACGCTCAGGTCGTCGACGAACCCGCCGGTGATCTCGATCAGCGGGGCGACGCCCTCCGTCACGTGCACGGTGCCCTCGTCGGGCAGCACGACGCCGGTGACGAGTTTCAGGAGGGTGGACTTGCCCTGGCCGTTGCGACCGACCACGCCGATCGCCTCGCCGCGCTGCACGGAGAAGGACACGTTCCGCAGCGCCCAGAACTCGCCTGGGCGGATCCGCCGCTTGCTGCCGGCGAACATGTCCTTGAACGTGCGGCGGCCGCGCCGATTGCGTCGAAAACGGATGCCGACCCCCGTCAGGGTGATCACCGGTGCCGGCACTAGATCTCCTTCAAGACTGCGCGCTCCGTGCGCGTGAAGACAACGAGCCCGCCCAGGAGCAGCGCAAGCGACATTGCGGCGCTGACACCGACGACGGCCCAGTTGAGCTGCCCAGGGAAGAACGCTGCGCGATACAGGCTGAAGATGCCGCTGAGCGGGTTGAATGCCGCCCAGAACTGCAATTGTTCCGGTAGGTCGGTGGTGCCGTAGATGATCGGGGAGGCGTAGAAGAGGAAACGCAGCACGAGCTTGACGGCGCGCTCCAGATCGCGGAAGAAGACCACCAGCGGAGCGACGATGAGGCCCACCCCGACAGTCAGCACCGCCTGGATCAGGATGGCCAGCGGGAAGAAGACGGCGTCGAGGTTGATCTGCGCGCCGGAGAAGACCGCGAACAGCACCAGTACCGGAATGGACGCCAGGAACTCGATCCCCTTGGAGAGAACCAGCCGGTTGACCCAGATCGTGCGGGGGATCCTCGTCGACCGGATGAGCTTTGCTTCCCGAAGGAACGCCCGGGTGCAGTCGGAGACCGTGCCGTTGAACCACATCCAGGGCAGCAGGGCGGCGAGGAGGAACACGATGTACGGCTCGTTGCCCACGCCGCGCTGGAAGACCTGCGTGAAAACGAACCAGTAGATCCCGGCCATCACGAGCGGGTCGAGGATTGACCAGAAGTAGCCGAGCAGCGACGTCGAATACCGCACGCGCAGGTCCCGCTGAGTGAGCAACCAGAGGGAATGACGATATCGGGCGGAAGACGTGCGCTGCTCAGGGCGCACTTCCGCGTAACTACTCACGCGCTCTATCGTAGGGCCGCAAGACGCGGCCCCAGGTGCCAACGCCTGGAGGAACAGGCCTAGACGAACAGGTTGGCCCGCTCGAGATCCTCGGCGAAGTCGACCTCGACGGCATAGAAGTCGGAGATGTCGAGCGGTTCGACCAGCAGGTTGTTCTTCTCGATGGCAAGTTCGATGCCGCGCTCGAAGTAGTCCTGGTCGCCCACCTTCGTCAGGTGGTGAAGCAGAACGGCCTTGTAGGCGCTGGAGATGTAGTTGATGCCGACGGCTTCGCCGAGGCCGCCCTTGACGGTCTTCGACAGTTCCTTGATGTAGCCCTCGGCGCTGGTCGTGTACTTGACCTCTTCGTCGGACACCTTGGAGGTGTTGACGGTCACGAAGGACTGGTCGCGAGCCACCATGGCGGCGGCGCGATCGAGGATGGCGGGGTCGAAGACGACGTCGCCGTTCATCCACAGCACTCCGCCGGTGGTGGAGGCCTGCAGGGCACGCATCAGGCTCTTCGACGTGTTCGTCTGGTCGTATTCTTCGTTGTAGACGAAGGATGCCTGCGGGAAGGCCTCGATGATGTGCTCGAGCTTGTAGCCGACGACGATGGTGACCTTGGCCTTCTTGCCGAAGGCGTGCCCGATGTTGTCGAACTGCTGCTGCATGATCGTTCGACCGTCGTTGAGTTCGGTGAGCGGCTTCGGGAGCGAACGGCCGAGTCTGCTGCCCATGCCTGCTGCCAGAATGACTACCTGAGTGGTCACGATTGTCTCCTTCAAAAAGTTTTGGGACCGAGACAACACTCGTAGTGGGACAGAGTTTGTCTAGGGTTCACCCATAAGGTCACGTATAGACACACCGTTATGCCCGCTTCAGAATACCTTAAGGGCCATATCCGGGGGAAGAGCATGCTCGTAACGTGTTGCTTTCGTGACCCGACCGGTGTCCCGGGCACCGCAGAATGTGTCTTTGGCTGACCCCCCAAACCTGCGGTGTCAGACGGTCCTTGGTAGGTTAGCGAGGTGACTGACGTGCCCCCCAATTCCGAGCCCCGCGAGCCGAGGACTGCAGTACCGAGGCAGGTTTCCGCTGAATCAGAGGCCACGGCGACCCTGCCTGTGCGCAAGATGCCGGTGCGTAAATCCACGGTCAGAACGGCCCCGGCGCGCACGCCGGGTACCCCCCGTCCGGCCACAGCGCGCCCCACCACCGCCTCCGCCAGGGCAGCCGCGGCGGATCTCGGTGCCGATTCCGCTCCCGCTTCCGCGCTCACCGCGCCGAAGAAGCCGGTGGCCAGGGCCAGGCCCACGAAGGCCGTCGGGGCGTCGACTCCCGCCCGCGAGTCGGCGGCGGGCGAAGCCGTCTCCTCCGCCCCGGCGGCCACTCCCCGGACACCGTCCGCCCGGACGGCCGCGGCAAGGGCGACCGCCGCCCGCACGGCGGCGGCGAAGTCGGAGTCCGCCGTGAAATCGGGCGTGGCACGGGCCGGCGCGGCCAAGGCCACGGCCACCAAGACCAGCTCGGCGAAGGCCAGCGCAGCCAAAGCCAGCGCCGCCAAGGCCAGTGCGGCGAAGGCTGCAGCCGTTCGCGCGGCTGCGCTCCAGGCGTCGACCGGTCGGCTGGTTCCGGAGCCTGCCGGAAGCGGCGACGACTCGTCGGCCGGGGCCGCGGCATCCGTCGTCGACGGAGTGCCGTTTGTCGCGGACGTGCCGCTTGCACTCGAGGTGGCGGATGTGCCCCTCGCCGCGGACGTGCCGCTGGTCGCGGTGGCACCCGTTCGCGTCGAACCCGTCGTTGAACCTGTTGCCGACCCCCATGCCGTTGAGTCCGTCGTCGTTGAGTCCGTCGTCGTTGAGCCAGTCGTCGCGGAGCCGAAGCGTCCCGCATCCAACCGCACGCCCCGGAAGTCCGCGGTCGCACCGGTCGCGCCCACAGACCCTGCGGCGCCGATCGTCCTGGCCGTGAGCGGCCTGCGGAAGAGCTTCGGCCAGACCGTCGCCGTGGCGGGGGTCGACCTCGAGGTGCGGACCGGATCGTTCTATGGGATCGTCGGGCCCAACGGCGCCGGCAAGACCACGACGCTGTCCATGATCACCGGCCTGCTGCGGCCGGATGAAGGCTCAGTGACGATCAACGGGATCGACGTCTGGGGGAGTCCGATCGCAGCCAAGCGCCTGATCGGAGTGCTTCCTGACCGGTTGCGGCTGTTCGACCGGCTGACCGGCGCCCAGCTCATCTACTACTCCGGAGTTCTGCGCGGGCTCGATGCCGTGACGGTGCGGAAGCGTTCGGCGGACCTGGCCGTGGCCTTCGGGCTGGAGGAGGCTCTCAACCGGCTGGTCGCCGACTACTCGGCCGGTATGACGAAGAAGATCGCCCTGGCCTGCGCCATGATCCACTCGCCACGCTTGCTGGTACTCGATGAACCGTTCGAATCCGTGGACCCGGTCTCGGCCGTCAACGTCACCGAGATTCTGCAGAAGTACGTGGCCAGCGGGGGCACGGTCGTGCTCTCCAGTCACGGTATGGACATGATCCAGCGGGTCTGTGACCATGTGGCCATCATCGTGCAGGGTGCCGTTCTGGCGTCCGGCACCGTTGACGAGGTGCGCGGTGAGTCGACGCTCGAGGAACGGTTCATCGAACTGGCCGGCGGTCGCAAAGTGGCGGAGGGCATGGAGTGGTTGCACAGTTTCTCGGACTGAGACTCCGTCTGCTCGCCAATCTCTTCCGGCGCAGCCCCTGGCAGATCGTGGGCATCGCGATCGGGCTTTTGTACGGGCTCGTCCTAGCGCTGGGCCTTCTGGTTCTGCTGGTGGGGCTGCGATTCACCGGTGACGTCGAGGCCATCCGCGACGGCATGGTCGTCTGCGGGGCATTCGTCATGCTCGGCTTCCTGCTGGTCCCGCTCGTGTTCGGCGTCGACGACGCGATGGACCCGCGCAAGTTCGCGATCATGGGCATTCCGAATCGGCAGCTGTCGCTCGGACTGGCGGTGTCCTCGGTCATCGGGGTGCCCGCGTTCGTACTGGCTCTGGTTCTTCTCGGCACCGTCGTGACCTGGTCGCGGGGCATCCTCGAGACACTCCTGGCCCTGGTGTCCGCCGCTGTGCTGCTGGCCACGTGCATGCTGGCGTCGCGGGTCAGCACGTCCCTGGCCGCATTCCTGCTGGCGACCCGCCGGTCGCGCGAGTTCACCGGAATCATCGGCGTGCTGGTGCTGGTCATGATCGCGCCCGTCGTGCTCCTGGCCCTCAACTTCGACTGGGAACAGTACGGCCTCGACCTGCTCGGAGGGCTGTCCGCGATTCTCGGCTGGACGCCGCTGGGCGCGGCCTGGGCCGTTCCGGGAGACGCGGCGACGGGTTCCTGGGGCACGGCTTTCCTGAAGCTCCTCGTGGCACTGGCGACGGTCTACGTGCTGTGGCAGGCGTGGCAGGGCCTCGTCGCCCGGATGCTGGTCACGCCGGGTCGGGAAGCCCCGGCTCGTCAGTACGGCGGTCTCGGGTGGTTCGACCGCATGCCGCACACGCCCGTCGGCGCCATCGCCGCCCGCAGCCTCACCTACTGGCGCCGCGACTCGCGGTACTGGATGTCGCTGATCATGATTCCGATCATCCCGGTGCTCGTGATCATCCCGTTGAACTTCGCCGGGATCCCCCTGTCCTACCTCGCACTGCTCCCGGTGCCCCTGATGAGCGTCTTCCTGGGCTGGACGCTGCACAACGACGTGGCCTTCGACCACACCGCCGTCTGGCTGCACGTGGCTTCCGGCACCCGCGGTTTATCCGACCGGCTCGGCCGCCTCGTTCCGGCCCTGATGGTGGGCATCCCCCTGATCGGCATCGGGTCGGCGATCAGCATTTCCGTCTACGGCGACTGGACCGCCCTGCCTTCGGTGCTGGGAGTGAGCACGTGCATCCTGCTGACCGGGCTTGGCTTCTCGAGTTACGCCTCAGCGCGGTTCCCGTACCCGGCGACGAAACCCGGAGACAGCCCCTTCTCCCAGCCGCAGGCATCGGATACTCCGGCGGCCTTGATCCAGTCCCTGACGTTCGCCGGCTCGATCGCCCTGTCCCTCCCGGCCATCGCCTGCGGACTGCTGGGGGTCTTCGTCAGCCCGATCTGGCATCTGCCGGCCCTCCTGCTGGGCGTGGGCGTGGGCATCCTGACCCTGACTCTCGGGGTCTGGCTGGGCTCGCGGGCGTTTGATCGACGGGGCCCGGAGATGCTCGCCTCAGCAATCCGCGCCTGACCCGGTGCTCCCTGCCGTTTCCGAGCGGGGTTGCCTAGAATGTCAGGCATGACTGAAGACTTCCGTGCGAGCATCGCAGAACCCGGCAGCCCCGGCGCCGGCGGCGGCACATCCACGCTGGACCGCGAACTCGAAGAACTCCTCAACCGGGAGCAAATCGAGCCGGGCGACCACGAACGTTTCTCGCACTACGTGCCCAAGGACAAGATCCTCGAGTCCGCCATCTCCGGCAAGCCGGTGAAGGCACTGTGCGGCAAGAAGTGGCTGCCGGGACGCGACCCGGAGAAGTTCCCGGTCTGCCCGACCTGCAAGGCGATCTACGAGAAGATGAAGGCCTCCTGACCCCCAAGCGCTGACCGTGCGGCGGTACGGCCCTGGCGGAGCGGTAGGGCCCTAGCGGTACGGTTCTAGCGGTACAGGGTCGGCAGAACGGGGTCTCCGCGCCCCAGGCGGAACGCTTCCATCGGCAGTTCCTGCATGACGGATGCGTGGTGGGCGCGGGCGAGCAACGTTCCGGCCGTTCCGAGGTAGCGGTCGTCGAACACGCCGGCGGTCACCAGCGGCACGAGCAGTACGCGGTCCCGCCCCTCCGGCTCGGCGGGCGGGGCGGCATCCGCCGGATCCTCGCCGATCAGGACGACCTCGGCGCGGGCGATCCCCGCCGCGTCGAGTTGCCGCACGGACCGCTTGCGCCCGCCGACCGAGATCTTCGCGGGAGACGTCTTGGCGACCGAGACCCATTCACCGGCGTCGTCCCGGTGGGCCACCAGCTTGTAGACCATGCCCGCCGCGGGGGACCCGGATCCGGTCACGACCGAGGTGCCCACCCCGAAAGCGTCGACGGGCGATGCGGACAGCGCCGCGATGGAGTACTCGTCGAGGTCGCTGGTGACCGTGATGCGGGTGTTGACGGCGCCGAGCGAGTCCAGCCGGGCGCGGGCGCTCGCGGCCACGGTCGGCAGGTCGCCGGAATCGATGCGGATGGACCCGAGCTCCGGGCCGGCCACGTCGACCGCCAGCCGGATGCCCTTCTCGACGTCGAAGGTGTCCACCAGCAGCGTCGTCGCCGGGCCGAAAGCGGCCACTTGCGCGCGGAAGGCGTCTTCCTCGCTGTCGTGGAGGAGGGTGAAGGAGTGGGCGGCCGTGCCCATCGTGGGCACACCCCAGCTGCGTCCGGCTTCGAGGTTGCTGGTCGAGGCGAACCCGGCGATGTAGGCGGCACGGGCGGCGGCCACGGCGGAGTACTCGCCCGTGCGCCTCGATCCCATCTCGGCCAGGGGCCTGCCCAGACTCACCGACACCATCCGCGCGGCCGCGCTGGCCACGGAACTGTCGTAGTTGAGCACGCTGAGGATGAGGGTCTCGAGGATCACGCACTCGGCGAAGCTGCCGTCGACCGTGACCAGGGGGGAGCCGGGAAAGTACGCCTCGCCCTCCTGGTAGCCCCAGATGTTGCCTCGGAAGGCGTAGTTCGCGAGCCAGTCGAGGGTGGGCTCGCGAACCACCTTATTGTCACGCAGCCAGGTGAGCTCGGCATCCTCGAACCGGAACGAACGGATCAGTTCGAGCAACCTGCCGGTGCCGGCCACGATGCCGTAGCGGCGGCCGGAGGGCAGTCGGCGTGCGAAGGCCTCGAACTGGCACTCCCTATCGGCGGTGCCGCTCTGGATCGCGGCATCCACCATCGTGAGCTCGTAACGGTCGGTGCGGAACGCTGAGGATTCGGTCACTCGGAAAGCCTATCCCTCGGCCTGACTCGGCCTCGTCAAAGAGTTCGGCTTACAGCGCCCCGAAGGCGACGATGCAGTTCTGGCCGCCGAAGCCGAAGGCGTTGGCCAGCGCGAACTTCACCGGCTTCTCCCGGGCCACCCTGGGCACGTAGTCGAGCGTGCAGTCCGGGTCGGGGGTCGTGTAGTTGATCGTGGGTGGGGTGATTCCGGTGCGGATCGATAGCGCGCAGAGCAGGCCGGAGAGGGCGCCCGCGGCCCCGATCATGTGGCCGGTCATCGATTTGGGTGCGGTGACGGCGATGGAATCGGCAGCCTGACCGAGCGCCTGGCGGATCGCCGAGGTCTCGGCCCGGTCGTTGGCCTGGGTGGAGGTGCCGTGGGCGCAGATCATGTCGATGTCGCTCGGGTTCAGCTTCGACTTGATGAGGGCGCGGGTCATGGCCAGGCTCGCGAATTTGCCGGTGGGTTCGGGCGCGACGATGCTGTGGCCGTCGCTGGTGAGGGCGCCGCCCAGCACCTCGGCGTAGATCTGGGCACCGCGGGCGCGGGCGTGGGAGAGCAGCTCCATCACGAAGACGACCGCTCCCTCCCCGAAGACGAGTCCGTTGCGGTCGGCGTCGAATGGGCGGGAGGCCTCGGCCGGCGAGTCGTTGTTCGTGGAGGCCGCGTGCATGGCGTTCAGTCCGGCGAACATGACGGGCGTGATGGCGGCCTCGACACCGCCGGCGATGACGACGTCGGCGTCGCCCATGATGAGCATGGTGCGGGCTTCGAGGAGCGCATAGGCCCCGCTGGCGCAGGCCAGGGCGCTCGCGTTGACCGGGCCGTGGATGCCGAGGTCGATCGCGACCTCGCAGGCGGCCATGTTCAGCAGGGCGGAGGGCACGAAGCGCGGCGGGATGCGCCGGGAGTCTCCGGAGTTGACGAGCTCGGTTGCTTCCTGGATCTCCGCGAAACCGCTGACGGCGCTGTTGACGACGACAGCCGTGTCGATCCCTTCCATCGAGGTGCCGAAGCCGGCATCCGCCACCGCCTCACGGGCCGCGGCGATCGCGAGCTGCGAGGACCGGGAGGCGCGCTTGACCTGCTTTACGGCCATATGGTCGGCCGGAATGAAGTTCTTCACCTCGCCGGCGATCTGCGTCGGCAGACCGGTGGGATCGAACTGGGTGATCCGGGCGACGCCGCTGCGCCCGTTGGTGAGGCCTGACCACGTGTCGCGCCAATTGTTCCCCAGCGGCGTCAAGGCGCCCAGCCCGGTGATTACAACTCGATCATTCACGGTGATCATCTCCTCAAACGGCGAATGTGACGCCATCTTTGTGCGGATCTCGTCGGTTGGCGGCACCCGTATTTCGAGTGTAGTTACGGCCATATTCCCTTCTCGGTACGTGCCGGCATCCGTGCCGTGAGTCTGGGAATGCGCCCTGAAAGCACTCAGTTCCGCGGCCCGGACTGCAGGCGACCGCGCTGTCGGGCGAGCTGTCAGGGAATCCGGGTAGGCTCGTCTGTCGTGACGGATGCACCGATAGGAATCTTCGATTCCGGAGTGGGCGGCCTGACCGTCGCCCGGGCGATCAAGGATCAGCTGCCCAACGAATCGATCCTCTATATCGGCGACACGGAGCACTCCCCGTATGGTCCGAAGAAGATCGCAGATGTGCGCGGCTTCGCCCTGAAGGTGCTCGACGACCTGGTCGCGCAGGACGTGAAGATGCTGGTGATCGCCTGCAACACCGCGTCGGCTGCCGTGCTGCGGGACGCCCGCGAGCGCTACAGCGTTCCCGTGGTGGAGGTCATCCAGCCGGCGGTGCGGAGCGCCGTCCGCGCCACCCGCAACAACCGTGTCGGCGTGGTCGGCACCCTCGGCACCGTCAACTCCCTCGCCTACGACGACGCGTTCGCCGCGGCCACGAACATCCGGCTCTTCACCCAGGCCTGCCCCCGATTCGTGGAATTCGTCGAGGCGGGCGTGACCACCGGTGACGAGCTGCTCGCCGTCGCCGAGGAGTACCTCGCCCCGTTGCAGGCCGCGGAGGTCGACACCCTCGTCCTCGGCTGCACCCACTACCCGTTCCTGCGCGGCGCCATTTCGTACGTGATGGGCGACGCGGTCACCCTCGTCTCCAGCGACACCGAAACCGCCAACGACGTGTACCGGCTGCTCGTCAGCCAGGGCCTGGCGCGCACCGAGGCTGCGCCCCCCAGCTACCGGTATGAGGCCACCGGCGACAGCGCCGAGGATTTCCTTCGCCTGGCCCATCGCCTGATCGGACCGGAAATCTCCCGGGTCGACCTGGTCGAGACCGGCTCATTCAGCCTGAGCGAACTTGCCGAGTTCGCCGCTTCGCACCCCACCATCACCAAGGAGATCTCGTGACCGATATTGTGCGCGTAGACGGACGAACCACTGACCAGCTGCGCCCCGTCACGATCGAGCGAGGCTGGAGCGACCAGGCCGAGGGCTCCGCACTGATCTCGTTCGGACGCACGAAGGTTCTCTGCACAGCCTCCTTCACCAACGGCGTTCCGCGCTGGATGGCCGGCAAGGGCAAAGGCTGGGTCACGGCAGAGTACTCCATGCTGCCGCGTTCCACCGATTCCCGGATGGACCGCGAGTCGGTCAAGGGCCGGATCGGCGGCCGCACCCACGAGATCAGCCGTCTGGTCGGGCGGAGCCTGCGCGCCGTCGTCGACATGAAGGCCCTCGGCGAGAACACCATCGTGCTGGACTGCGACGTGCTGCAGGCCGACGGCGGCACCCGCACGGCGGCCATCACGGGTGCCTACGTCGCCCTCGCGGACGCGCTCGAGTGGGGCCGGGAGAAGAAGTTTCTCAGCCAGAAGGCTCAGCCGCTCATCGACAGCGTCTCGGCCATCTCCGTCGGCATCGTCGGCGGCGTGCCCATGCTCGACCTCGCCTACGTCGAGGACTCCAAGGCCGAAACCGACATGAACGTCGTCGTCACGGGCCGCGGCCTCTTCGTCGAGGTTCAGGGAACGGCCGAGGGTGCTCCCTTCGACCGGCAGGAGCTGAACTCGCTACTCGACCTGGCACTGGCGGGCACGGTGTCCCTGACCGAGTTCCAGAAGACGGCACTGGGGCGTTAGGGCCGTGCAGGTCGTTCTCGCCACCCACAATCCGCACAAGGTCGAGGAGCTGCGTCGCATCCTCGCCCCGAAGCTCCCCGCACTCGAGGTTCTCGCCTATGACGGCCCGGAGCCGGTCGAGGACGGCGCCACCTTCGCCGAGAACGCCCTGATCAAGGCGCGCGCCGCCGCCGCGCACACCGGGCTGCCGGCGATCGCCGACGACTCGGGGATCTGCGTAGACGTGCTGGGCGGGTCGCCCGGGATCTTCTCCGCCCGGTGGGCCGGTCCCGCAAGGGACTCGGACGAGAACCTGCGGTTGCTGCTCTGGCAGCTCGGTGACATGGGCGCCGAACACCGCGGGGGCCACTTCACCTGCGTGGCCGCGCTCGCGCTGCCCGACGGCACGGAATGGCACGTGACCGGTGAATGGCCGGGGCAGATCCTGACCGCGCCGAGCGGCTCCGGCGGTTTTGGCTACGACCCGATCTTCCTGCCCGACGGCTACGCCATCTCCGCCGCCGAGCTGACGCCCAACGTGAAGAACGAGCACAGCCACCGGGCCCGTGCCTTCGACAAGCTGATCCCGGTGTTGCAGACCCTGCTCGCGGTGTGACCTTCCCCGTCCCACCGCCCCGCCCCTGAACCAATTCGACGGAGATATTGCTCTAAACAGGCGGTTTCAAGGCTTTCGGGGCCGTTTCGGGCAGATTCTCCGTCGAATTGGTTCGGGGCCGGGCCCTGACGGGTGGGCTCGGACCCGGTGGGCTCGGACCCGGCGGGAGCAGGCGCGGTGCTCGATCCCGGAGAGGGGCCAACTGGCGGGGCGGCGTCGCTCGCCATACCGTGGACGCATGGGACACGATCACGCGCACACCTCGCAGACGAACCGCGCGCGGCTGTCGTTGGCGATCGGCATCGTCGCGACCGTGCTCGTGGTCGAAATCATCGGTGCCTGGCTGACCGGCTCGCTGGCCCTGCTGGCGGATGCCGGACACATGTTCTCCGACCTCGCCGGACTGCTCATCGCGTTCGCGGCGACCGTGGTGGCGGCCAGGCCGGCCACGGACCGGCAGACCTTCGGCTATCGGCGGGCCGAGGTGTTCGGAGCGCTCCTGAACGGGCTGATCCTGGTCGGCGTGGCGATCTCCGTCACGGTGGGTGCTCTCACCCGGCTCCTCGGTGCGGACGGGGGAGAGGTACGTGCCGCGCCCATGCTGGTCGTGGCCGCCATCGGACTGGTCGCCAACCTCGCGGCGCTGCTGCTGCTGCGGCCGGCGGCGAGCACGTCGATCAACATGCGCGGTGCCTACCTGGAGGTGCTCGGCGACACGCTCGGATCGGTGGCCGTCATCGTGGCGGCCGCGGTCATCCTGTTCACCGGTTTCGAACAGGCCGACGCGATCGCGTCGCTGCTCATCGCGGGCATGATCGCGCCCCGGGCGTTCGTGCTGCTGCGCGACGTGGTGCGCGTGTTCAGTGAATCCGTTCCGGTCGACACGGATGTCGCGGAGATCCGGCGGCATCTGCTCGCCACATCAGGCGTCGTGGCCGTGCACGACGTGCACGTCTGGGCGATCACGTCCGGCGCCCACGTCTTCAGCGCCCACGTCGTGGTCGAAGCGAGCGTGCTCAGCGGGGGAGGCTCCGGGGCTCTGCTCGACGCGCTGTCGTCCTGCCTGGCGGAGCATTTCGACGTGGACCACTCCACGTTCCAGCTCGAACCGGCCGGGCACGCCGAGCACGAGGACAACCCGCACCTCTGACCGGCGAGCCGCAAGGCGGTCAGCGCGGGTCCGGGGCGCCGGCGCCGGGTCAGCTGTCGCGCGTGTGCTCGTCGTTCCGCTGCTCGGGGTCCTTGGGCTCGTGTCCGCCGTCGAAAGCGTCGGAGTCGAGGACCAGAGTGCCGGTGTGGGTGGCAACCCCGCCGGTGCGCGTGGCGCGCCGGGCCTTCAGCACGGACTGCAGGTAGTGATAGACGGTGGGAATGAGCGTGATGAACACCGCTCCCAGAAGGATCAGGTCGATGTAATTCTGCACGAACTCTGCGACGGGCGGGATATAGCCCAGGAAGAAGCCGAAGTAGGTGAGGCCGGCGCCCCAGAGGAGGGCCCCGATCAGGTTGTAGAGCGAGTACTTGCGGTAGTCCATGTGGCCCACGCCCGCGGCGACCGGGGCGAACGTGCGCACGATGGGCACGAACCGCGCCACAATCACGGCGACCCCGCCGAAGCGCACGAAGAACGCGTTCGTGCGCTCGACGTTCTTGACGCTGAACAAACCCGATTCCTTGCGTTCGAACACTTTCGGTCCGAATTTATGCCCGATCAGGTAACCGGCTTCGCCGCCGAGGAATGCCGCGAACCCGATCGCCAGGGCCACCCACCAGATGTCCATCTGGATCACGCCGGCGAAGGTGAGGAGGCCGGTGATGACCAGCAGGGTGTCGCCGGGGAGTAGGAAGCCGACGAGGAGCCCCGTCTCCGCGAACACGATCGCACACACGCCCAGCAGCGCCCACGGGCCGAAGCCGTTGATGAGCACCTCCGGATCGAGCCAGGGGATGACGGCCGCAGGGGCCAGAGCAGTGTGAATCACGTAAAAACTCCTGTTGGCGTCGGTCAGATCGGCCGGGCGGCGGGATCACGGGATGCTGTGTTACAGGCTAGCCCGTATTCTCGATAGAACGCCGTGGGGCACTATGAGGTTGCCGGGCCATCGAGGAGCCCGTCGCCGCCCTCCGCCGATGCGGCATCCTGCCTGGTCTGGGCGCGGTCGGCGAACCAGGTTCGCAGTCCGAACACGATCGAGGCGGCGATGAAGACACCGGCAATCACGTATGCCGCGCTCTTGACGCCGGGGATGGCCGCCGCGTAGTAGCCGGTCAGGGTGAGCCCGACACCCCAGGCCAGCGCTCCGACGAGGTTGCTGCTGAGGAACTTGTAGTAATTCATGCGGCCGACACCGGCGATCACCGGCACGAAGACCCGCGCCCAGGGCATGAACCGGGCGACGACCACCGACCACCAGCCGAACTTGCGGTAGAAGGACTCGGTCTTGACGATGGCCGCGCGGGTGCGGCGCCCGCCGTGCCGATCGAGGTACGAGCGGCCGAAGTGGCGCCCGAGCAGGAAGCCGACTTGGTCGCCGAGGAAGGCGGCCACCCCGGTTCCCGCGGCCAGCACCGCGATGCTCAGGTTCGGTGTCGACGCCGCCACCAGGCCCGACCCGAACAGGAGCGAGTCGCCGGTGATGAAGGGGATGAACACCCCCAGGAAGACCGCCGTGCCCGCGAAGACCAGCGCCCAGACAAGCAGATAGAAGACCACGACGCCGGTGTTCGCCAGCAGGTCGTTCAATTGGCCGTCCAGGGCCGACATGTGACTCATGTGCGGGAGAGGGGACTTGAACCCCCACGCTCGAAAGCACAGGAACCTAAATCCTGCGTGTCTGCCAATTTCACCACTCCCGCGAAGTGCGGTTCCAGTGTACTTCGTGCGCCCGACCTGCCCGTGAGCGCGCGGGCCCGCGGGTGCCCCCGTCACCAGCGAGCCGGCTCAGGGGGCGGATGCGACTCCGAGCAGAGACTGCGAGAAGGCGGACGTCTGGGCCCGGAGGGCGGCGACGACGGCGGCCACGGCCGGCTGGTGCAGGGAATCCTGCCTGAGCACCATCCAGTACTGCAACCGCTCGTGGAACTGCTCCGGCAGCAGGCGCACCAGGTCGGCATGCCGGTCGCCCATGAAGCACGGCAGGAACCCGATTCCGGCCCCGGCGCGGGTCGCCTCGACGTGCACGAAGACGTTGGTGGAGCTCAGCGACGCCCGCATCGAGGGCACGAGGCGTCGCGGCGCATCCAGATCATCGACCAGCAGCATCGAATCGACGAAGTAGACGAGCGGATGCGTCGTCAGCTCCGCCACGGTCGTCGGCGTGCCCTTCTCGGCGAGGTAGTCTCTCGACGCGTACATGCCCAGCAGGTAGTAGCCCAGCCGAAACGCCTCGGCCCGGTGCGCCTGGGGCTCGCCCACCACGACCTCGATGTCCAGGCCCGAGCGGTGCTGGAGGGCACGGCGGGTCACGGTGACGATCTCCACCCGTAGCGCCGGGTGGGTTCGCTGCAGCGCGGCGATGGCCGGGGCGGCGATGTAGGCGCTGAAGCCATCCGTTGCCGACATGCGCACGACGCCGGACAGTTGGTGCGGCCGGTCCGTTGGGCCGTTCAGGATCGCGACCGCTGACTCGACGTTCTCGGCGGCGTTGAAAGCACGTTTGCCCAGTTCGGTCAGCTCCCACCCGCCGACCGTGCGGGAGAGCACCCGCCCGTCCAGAGCCCTCTCCAGTGCGGCGATCCGGCGGGAGACGGTGGTGTGGTTCAGGCCGAGGCTCTCCGCGGCCGTGGTGAAGCGACCGGTGCGCGCGACGGCGAGGAGAATTAACAGGTCGTCCGGGTTGGGCGAGGAGGCCGGGGTGGGCTGGAAGCTCATATCTGCAAGTATGCACATAGTGTGTGTAGATGTGGTCATTGATGCAGATCGGTGTGGCGGGAATACTCAAGGGATCCGTTCCGGGTAGAACGGGGCCCATCCGTAATTCACCACGAAGTGTCAGCGACGACACCGAAGGAGTCAGACATGAGCGTCAATCAGCGCGTCGAAGCCGGATCATCCGGACGGAGTGCCAGCGAAGAGACATCGGGCCTGAGAAAGATCGTGGCCGCGTCGATGGTGGGCACAGTCGTCGAGTGGTATGAATTCTTCCTCTATGCCACGGCAGCGAGCCTCGTCTTCGGCAAATTCTTCTTCCCGAACGCCGGCAGCGAACTGGACGGCATCATCGCCGCGTTCCTCACCTACGCCGTCGGGTTCATCGCCCGGCCGCTGGGCGGCATCGTCTTCGGCCAGATCGGCGACCGGCTGGGCCGCAAGCACACCCTGCAGGTCACGATCATCCTGGTCGGCGTGGCCACCTTCCTGATGGGCTGCCTGCCGGGTTACAACACCATCGGCTACTGGGCTCCGGCCCTGCTGGTGGCCCTTCGCTTCGTGCAGGGCTTCGCCGTCGGCGGTGAGTGGGGCGGCGCCGTGCTTCTGGTCGCCGAGCACAGCCCCGACAAGTCCCGTGGCTTCTGGTCCAGCTGGCCCCAGGCCGCCGTTCCGGTCGGCAACCTCCTCGCCACGCTCGTCCTGCTGACCATGTCCTGGATCCTGCCCGCCGAACAGTTCATGAGCTGGGGCTGGCGCGTCGCATTCTGGCTCTCCGCGGTGATCGTGGTCATCGGCTATTACATCCGCACCCACGTCAGCGAGGCGCCGATCTTCCTGGAGGCCCGGGCTCAGGTCGAGGCCGAGAAGGCGGTCAGCTACGGCGTCATGGAGGTCGTGCGCAAGTACCCGAAGGGCATCCTGGGAGCCATGGGCCTTCGGTTCGCCGAGAACATCCTCTATTACACGATCGTCAGCTTCTCCATCGTCTACCTGGTCACGGTGCACCAGTACGACACCAGCAAGCTGCTGCTCGCCCTGTTGATCGCCCACATCGTGCACTTCCTGGTGATCCCGCAGGTGGGACGGATGTCCGACCGCTTCGGTCGCAAGCCCGTGTACCTGGCCGGGGCCATCCTCGGTTCGACCTGGGCCTTCTTCGCCTTCCCAATGTTCGACACCCAGAATCCCGTCATCATCGTGGTGGCCATCACCATCGGACTGTGCTTCCACGCCCTGATGTACGCGGGGCAGCCGGCCATCATGTCCGAGATGTTCCCGACCCGGATGCGCTATTCGGGTGTGTCCCTCGGCTACCAGGTCACGTCGATCCTGGCCGGCTCGATGGCTCCGATCATCGCCACGGCCCTGCTGAAGGAATACCAGTCCTGGGTTCCCGTTGCCTTCTACCTCGTGATCGCCTGCGCCATCACGGTCGTCGCAGTCGTGACGCTGAAGGAGACGAAGGGGATCTCGCTGCGAGAGGTCGACGCCGTCGACGCCCGCAAGCACGGTCTGGAGCCGGTCGCGAACGGCGCCTGACCAGCCGCCCCCGACCCGCACGCACGAGCGCGATACACGCAGTACAGAGGACAACGCAATGACTGATGCATTCGAGGCCGCTTCCATCGCAGGGTGGGAGCGGCCTCGGCCGCTCGCCGGCCGCACAGCCCTAGTCACCGGGGGAGCCAGCGGGATCGGGGCCGCCGTGGTGCGCTCCCTTGCCGAACGGGGTGCCCGGGTCATCGTCGCCGACATCGATCGGGCGGCCGCGGAGGCGCTCGCCGCGGAGGTCGGCGGATCCAGCTGGGCCGTCGACCTGGCCGACACGCACGCACTGACCGACGGGGTGCTGGCGGAAGCGCTCGCCGGGGTGGACATCCTCGTCAACAACGCCGGAATCCAGCGGATCAACCCGATCCAGGACTTCGCCCCGGCCGACTTCCGTCTCATCCTCGCCCTGATGCTCGAGGCCCCGTTCCTCCTGGTCCGGGCCGCCCTGCCGCACATGTACGCGACCGGGTTCGGGCGCATCATCAACATCACCTCGGTGCACGGCATCCGCGCCTCGCCGTTCAAGAGCGCCTACGTGGCCGCCAAGCACGGCCTCGAGGGCCTGTCGAAGGTCACCGCTCTCGAGGGCGGCGAGCACGGGGTGACGAGCAACTGCGTCAGCCCCGGCTACGTGCGCACGCCCCTGGTGGAGAAGCAGATCGTGGACCAGGCGGCCGTTCACGGCATCCCGGAAGCGGAGGTGCTCAGCAGCATCATGCTGACCGAGAGCGCCATCAAACGCCTGGTCGAACCGGCAGAGGTCGGCTCGCTCGTTGCCTGGCTGGCATCGACCGACGCCGCCATGGTCACCGGGGCCAGCTACACGATGGACGGCGGCTGGTCGGCCCGCTGAGCGCGGTATTACCTGCGGCGCTGCCCGTGTGGCCAATTCAGGAGATGCGTGTCGAGTGGCGGCATGCCGCGCGTGTTTCCGCGGTCCGGCTGCTCGGGTGCCCGGCATCTCCTGAGTTAGCCACATTCGGCGGGGGACACTGGCCGCCTCGACTGAAGACGCCGGGTGCGGAACAGGCGCGCGATGGACGGGGCTGTGGATAAGTCCGGCGGCGCCTGCCCCAGGTGGGCGATCATGCAGGAATGAGCGAAGCCGTCCGTATCATCACCGAGCAGGTTCGGTCCCGGGTGCGCCGCGACGGCGTGGACCTGGCCTCCGACAACCGGCTCACCGAGCAGTACGTGCGTGACGAACTTCAGCGATACAGCGAGCGGGCCCTGGGCAGCTCGCTCCCGCTGATCGGTGACGAGCGCCAGGCGGCGCGGGAGGTGGTGGCCTCCCTGACCGGGTTCGGGGCGCTGCAGCCGTTCCTCGACGACCCGGGCATCGAAGAGATCTGGATCAACGCGCCCTCCCGGGTGTTCGTGGCCCGCGACGGCGTGCCGGAGTTGACCACGATGGTGCTGACCGAGACCGAGGTGCGGGACCTGGTCGAACGGATGCTGCAGGCATCCGGCCGCCGTGTCGACCTCAGTTCGCCGTTCGTCGACGCCTCCCTGCCCGACGGGTCCCGGCTTCACGTCGTCATCCCCGACATCACTCGCCGGCATTGGGCCGTGAACATCCGCAAGTTCACCCGGCGCATCCGTGATCTGCAGCAGCTCGTCGGCCTCGGGTCGCTGACCCAGCAGTCCGCGGAGTTCCTCCGGATGTGCGTGCTGGCCGGCCAGAACATCCTGGTTTCCGGAGCCACCCAGACCGGCAAGACCACCATGCTCAACGCCCTGCTCTCCGCCACCCGCACCACCGAGCGGATCGTGACCGTGGAGGAGACCTTCGAACTCGACCTGGCCGCGCGTGACGTGGTGGCGATGCAGTGCCGCCAGCCCAGTCTGGAGGGCACCGGGGAGATCACCCTGCGGCGCCTGATCAAGGAATCGTTGCGGATGCGCCCCGACCGTTTGATCGTCGGCGAGGTGCGCGAGGCGGAGAGCCTCGACCTGCTGATCGCCCTCAACAGCGGGTTGCCCGGAATGTGCTCGATCCACGCCAACAGCGCCAGGGACGCCCTCGGCAAGCTGTCCACGCTGCCGCTGCTGGCCGGTCGCAACATCGATTCGGCATTTGTGCTGCCGACCGTGGCCGGTTGCATCGACATCGTCGTGCACTGCGCGATCGACCGGCACGGCCGCCGTCGGGTGACCGAGGTCATCGCCCCGAGCGGCGGGCTGACCGGTTCCGTGATCGAGGCCAGCCCCATCTTCCTGATGCGCGAGGGCGCCCTGGAACCCACGGGGGGCCACCCCACCAAACTCGCCAAGTTCCGCGCGGCCGGGCTGGACCCGGCAATCGTGCTGCGGCCGGGGGCAGCATGATCCTGGTGATCGGATGCCTGCTCGGCGCCGGGCTCCTCCTGGTAGCGGCGCCGTTACTCTGGCCCCGGGCCGACCAGGCGGCAGAGCGGAGCCCGGCGCGGGGCCGGTTGCGGGGCATCCTCGCCCAGGCGGGACTCGGTTCGCTTCCGCTGGCGGCCTTCGTCGCCATCTCGCTGGTGCTGGGGCTGGCCGTGGCCGCCCTGGCGCAGGCGATTCTCGGCATCGCTGCTCTGTCGGTGGTCGCGGGGCTCTCCGGGCTGGCGCTGCCGCTGGTGACGGCGTCCCGGCGGGCGCGGGCCCGCCTTCGTGCGAACCGGGCGGTGTGGCCCGACGTCGTCGACCACCTCGTGTCCGCGGTGCGATCGGGGCTGGCGCTGCCCGACAGCGTGGGCAGCCTGGCCGGGGCCGGACCGCTGTCGACCCGGTCGTCGTTCGCCGCGTTCGCGCGTGAGTACCGGGCGAGCGGCAATTTCTCCGCGGCGGTGGACGAGCTGAAGGCGTCCCTGGCCGACCCGGTGGCCGATCGCATCCTCGAGACCCTGCGGATGGCCAGGGAGGTCGGCGGTTCCGACCTCACGGTCGTGCTGCGGAGCCTGGCCGCCTGGCTGCGGCAGGATTCTGCCATCCGGTCGGAAATCGAGGCCCGACAGTCCTGGATCGTGAGCGCGGCGAGGCTCGGGGTGGCAGCACCCTGGATCATCCTGCTGCTCCTGGCCTCCCGGCCTGAGGCGGCAATCGCCTACAACACCGCCTCCGGGGTGGTGGTGATCGTCGGCGGCCTGGTGGTCTCCGTCGTGGCCTACCAGGTGATGGTGGCCCTGGGGCGGCTGCCGGAAGAACGACGGTGGTTCCGGTGAGCGCTCCATTGGCCTGGGCACTTTTCTGCGGCACGGCGCTGGGCGTCGGCCTGTGGTCGCTGGCGAGCCTGGTGCCCCGGCTCAGCCGCCCGCGCCTGGTGCAGCGACTGGCGCCGTACATCCTCGACGTCTCGGCCGAGGCCCGGGCGTTCGTCGGGCGCACCACGGTGCACCCGATCCCCGTACTCGGCACCCTGTTCGCGCCGACCTTCGGCGGCCTGAAACGCGGGTTCGCGGCCGTTCTCGGCGGTACGGACACGATCGAACGGCGCCTGCGGCAGTCGGGATCCAGCCGCACGGCCGATGCCTTCCGTTCGGAGCAGGTCGTCTGGTCACTCATCGCCCTGGCCGCCGGGGCGGCCGCGGTCACCACGGTGCCGACCCTCCGCACCCTGCCCGTGCTCATGCAGGTCGGCCTGCCGGCCATCGCGGGGGTGTGCGGCGCCCTCGCCCGGGACTGGGCGCTGAAGCGGGCGGCCACCGCCCGCCTGGCCCGGATGCAGAGCGAGTTCCCCACGGTGCTGGAGTTCATGACGCTGTCGCTCTCGGCCGGCGAGGGGATTCTGGATGCCCTGGGCCGGGTGTCCCGCACGAGCACCGGCGAGCTGTCCCGCGAGCTGGCGGGGGTCGTGGCCGACGTGCGCACGGGTGTGCCGCTGTCCGCCGCGCTGCAGAATCTCGCTCGCCGGATTGCGCTGCCGTCGGTGACTCGCCTCGTCGACCAGGTCGTCGGAGCGCTGGAACGCGGCACCCCGCTGGCGGACGTGCTGCGCGCCCAGGCGCAGGACGCGAGGGACGAGGCCAGGCGGGGACTGATCGAGGTGGCCGGGAAGAAGGAGGTCGCCATGCTCGTGCCGCTGGTGTTCCTGATCCTGCCGATGACGATCCTGTTCGCGATCTTTCCCGGCCTGTTCATCCTGCAGAGCGGGTTCTGACGTGCCGTCCCTTCAACGAAGTGCCCACCGGGCGACCGCCCGATCAAGGAAGCTGCCCCATCGAGAAGGAGAGCAATCATGAACACACTGAGACGGCGTTTCCCGGTGCGATGGTCAGATGAGCGGGGCGACGTTCCGGGCTGGGTGCTGATCACCCTGATGACGGCCGGCCTGGTCATGATCATCTGGGGCCTCGCCGGCCCCGCCCTCAGCGGCGTGTTCCAACAGGCCATCGACAGGGTCAGTGGAATGTAGGCCCCGGATGACTTGGCCGCGGATGACCGGACCCCGGATGATTTGGCCCCGGATGACTGTGGCGTGGCGACGCCGGACGGGCGCGCTCGCCGGCGAGAGCGGTTCGGCGGTCGCCGAGTTCGTGATGGTCGGGGCGCTGCTCACCGGGCTGACGCTGGCCGTGATGCAGCTGGGGCTCGCCCTGCACGTACGCAACACCGTGCTCGACGCGGCGGCGGAGGGGGCCCGGTACGCCGCGCTCGCGGACAGCGGCCTCTCCGACGGCGCCGCCCGCACCCGGGAACTGATCACCACGGCGATCGGTCCGTCGTTCGCGACCGACGTGCAGGCCGGGTACGGCGATTACGAGGGCTTTCCCAGCGTGGAGGTGCGGGTGATCACGCCTCTGCCGCTGATCGCACTGTTCGGTCCGGGCCGCGGGCTGGAGGTGGTGGGGCATGCTGCCGTCGAGGACCTGCGCTAGTCCCGCCGAGTCGGAGCGCGGCTCGGCCTCCCTCGAATTCATCACGGCGGGCCTGATCCTGCTCGTGCCGCTGGTCTACCTGGTCCTGGCGATGGCGGCGCTGCAGGGCGGCGCGCTCGCCGTCGAGGGGGCCGCGCGCCAGGCCGCCCGCGTCTACGTGCAGGCTCCCGACGAGGCCACGGCGACCGCCCGGGCCGAACGCGCGGTGCAGTTCGGGCTCGCGGACTACGGCATCGACGCAGCGGACGCCGAGATGAGCGTCGACTGCCGGGCCGACACCGACGGATGCCTGACCCGCCGGGGCACGGTCACGGTCACGGTGCGCATCCGGGTGCCCCTGCCGCTGGTGCCGGATGTGCTGTCGCTGCGGAACGGTTCCAGCGTGCCGCTCGAGGCCTCGGCGACGCAGACGGTGTCCCGGTTCTGGCGGTCCGGATGAGCGGCGGGGGACCGGGGCGGCGGGCGGTGGTCCGGCGAGCGTCGGCGCGGCCCGGCGACGAGGACGGCTCGATCCTGTTGCTGACCATGTTCTACGGTTTCCTGGCCCTGGTGCTGATCCTCGTCACCGTGGCGGCCACGTCCCTGTACCTCGAACGGAAGCGGCTGCTGACCCTCGCCGACGGCGCAGCACTGGCCGGGGCGGAGGCCTTCGACCTCAGCGCGGTGGCCGTCACGACGGACAGCTCCGGCCCGGTGCTGCGGGCCGCCCTGGTGTCTGCCGACGTTCACGCGGCCGCCGCGGAGTATCTGGACACCGCCCCGCACGGCGGCATCGCGGGGCTGGAGCTGGCCGGGGCGGCATCCGTCGACGGGAAGAGCGCCACCGTGACGCTGACTGCCTACTGGCGGCCCCCGGTGCTCGCCGTCGTGCTGCCGGCCGGGGTGCCGATGGAGGTCACGGCGGTGGCGCGCTCGGTGTTCCGGTAGGGCGACGGTGTTCCGGTAGGGCAGATGACCCCGCGGCGCGGAACATCCGTGCCCGGCCGAACCGGTACTCTCGAAAAGCGCGCCTGCCCCGGCCGCGGGGAGGAGCGCTGTGACCGCGAAACGCGACCGCCTGACCGGTGCGGGCGCCCAGGTCGTCACAGAGGTCAGCATTAACTTCGGCTCGTCCCTCGCCGGCCTCGCCATCCCGCTCGTCGGCTCGCCCGTCGTGGTCGCGGTGCGGCAGCTGGTGATGGCGGCGGCCGTGCTGCCGTTCTACCGGCCGAAACTGGCCGGCCTCAGCTGGCGGCGCCTCTGGCCCGCCCTGGCCCTGGGCGTCGTGCTCGCGGTGATGAACCTGACCTTCTACGAGGCCGTCGACCTGCTCGGGCTCGGCATCGCCGCCACCATCGAGTTCCTGGGGCCCTTCGCCCTGGCCCTGGCCTCGTCGCGCCGCCCCCTCGACTTCGTGTACGCCACCGCGGCCGCGGGCGGGGTGTTTCTGCTGACCTGGTCAGACGGCACTCTGAACGTGCTCGGCGTTCTCTATGCGCTGACGGCGGCGGCGGCTTGGGCGGCGTACATCCTGCTGACCCGGCGGGTCGCCACCGCCTTCCCTGGCCTGGAGGGCATCTCCGTGGCCAGCGTCGTCAGCCTGACTCTGCTGGTGCCGTTCGCGCTGATCACGGTCGACTGGTCCAGCCTCGACTGGGGCGTGCTCGGGCTTCTGCTGGCGATCGGGGTGCTCTCGTCGGCCTTCCCGTACACGCTGGACACCTTCATCCTGCGCCGGATCACCCCGCGTCTCTACGCGATCATCACCAGCTTCGGGCCGGTGATCGCCGCGTTGTTCGGTGCGCTGGTGCTGGGGGAGACGTTCCTGTTACAGCAACAGATCGCCATCGTCGTGGTGTGCGTCGCGGCCGGGGCCGCGATCGCCGGCCAGCGCGAGACACCTAAATCCGAGCTCGAGATCGTCGGGGGCGCGGTCCCCTGACCGGGCCCCCGGGCATCCGTCGCCCGCTCCTCGGCAGCTAACCAATTCGACGGAGATTCTGCTGTAGAATCACGCTTTCGGCCGGTTTGGGGCCGATTCCGGCAGAATCTCCGTCGAATTCGTTCAGGACGAAGCCGGCTCCTGTGACTTGACCGTCTAGGGGCGTGGGTCAGTAACGGCAAAGTTTAAAACGCCGCCGGATTTCCCGTCCTTGGCCGTGGGGTCTGGGAAAATTGCTTATGAGCGATTCTGATGGCCTGTTCCCCGCGAC